>NZ_JBLRWX010000007.1:0-47679 GCF_047921035.1 Natronococcus sp. | reverse complement strand
CGTCGGGTTCAACGCCCGAATCGAGCCGTTCAGCAACCCGCACGTCCGCCGACTGGTCTCCGGGCTGCTCGACGAGTCCTGGATCGTCGACGAGATCTTCGACGGCCGCGCGACCCCCACCGCGACCCCGCTGCCCGAGGAGTGGGTACCGGAGGGGCTGCTCTGGGAGGGTGCGGATCCGGTGACGCCGTTTTTCGGTGACGACGGCGACCTCGACGCCGAGGCCGCCAGGGCGGCGTTAGAGGAGGCGGGGTACCGGTACGACGACCAGGGGCGGCTCCACCTGTAGTCCGATGGAAGCCGAGATCCTCACGCGGGTCCTGACGCGGGTCGCCGTCGTCGTCGGACTCCTGCTTGCGGTCTCGACCGCTGCGTTCGTCGGTCGCGACCGCCTCGTCTCGACGGTTCGCGAGTGGCGACCCCGCGTTCGGGCATCAGTGCCCGCGTTCGCGGTGCTCGTCGTCGTCCTGTGGCTCAACCGCGTCATGCGACAGGCCGGTCCGGGGATCTCGGAACGGATCGGGATCCACATGACCGAGACGTTCTACGACCTCGAGGGGGAGTTCGTCCTCGTCTTCCAGTCGATCGCGACGGGAGAGCTGACGGCGTACTTCTCGTTTATCTACGTCTACGGCTACGCCTTCCTGCTGATCTTCCCCGGAATCGCCTACTTCGTGCTGTCGGATACCCTGCCGTTCCGCCGGCTGCTGACGGCGTACTCGTTGAACTACGTGATCGGACTGGCGTTTTACCTGCTGATCATCGCCTACGGCCCGCGAAACGTGATGCCCGAGGAGCTGACGGTGACGATGCTGTACGACAACAGTCCCGAGTACCAGCACCTCACCCGGCAGGTCAACCGCAACACCAACGTCTTCCCCTCGCTTCACACCTCGCTGGCCGCTACCGTCGGCATCTTCGCCTACGAGACGCGCTCGAGCTACCCGAAGTGGTTCCCGATCGCGGTCGTCCTCGCGATCAGCGTCGCGATCTCGACGATGTATCTGGGAATCCACTGGGCGATCGACGTCGTCGCGGGACTCGTCCTCGCCGTCCTCTGCGTCCGGCTCTCGGCGGCCCTCGTCGACCGGCGGCCCGTCGTCAGGGTCCGTCGATACCTCGATCGCCGGTCGGCGAATCGCGGCGATCGGGAGTGAGCCGAACGCAATACTGTTATACGGGCACTGGCTGAACTGAAGACATCCACCGAATGACCGAAGGGAACGGTGCCACGTCCGATCGACCCCGAAGTCGGCGGTCGGTCCTCGCCGGAACGGCCGGGCTCGCCGTCGCGACCAGCGGCTGCGTTCGCCAGGTCCGGACCGTCGTCAACCGCGAGCCGATCGACCAGCTCTCCGTGACGATCGTCACCCTGCCGGCCGACGGCGACCGCGAGGGAATCCGGCTCGCCCGGGAGATAGCCGCCGTCCTCGAGGCGGTCGGCGTCGACGTCTCGATCGACATGCGCTCGAACGAGGAGTTCCTGCGGGCGGTCCTGATCAACCACGAGTTCGACCTCTACGTCGGACGCCACCCCGGGAGCACCGACCCGGACTTCCTCTACGAGGCGCTGCACTCGGTCTACGCCGAGGAGTCCGGCTGGCAGAACCCCTTCGGTTACGCGAACCTGCAGCTGGACGACCTGCTCGAGGCCCAGCGTCGGGCCGACGGCGAGGAACGCGAGGCCGTCGTCTCGGAACTGCTCGAGGAGCTGGCCCGCGAACAGCCGTTCGTCCCGATCTGCGTCCCCGAGGAGCACCGCTTCGTCAGGACCGACCGCTTCGACGGCTGGGGCGAGGCCCATCCGGCCACCCGACTGGGCTACCTCGAACTCGAGGCCGGCGACGACGTCGATCGGCTGCGAACGGCCCACACCGACGCGCGCATCTCCGAGAACCTCAACCCGCTGACGGCCGAGTACCGGGATTACGAGCCGTTCCTCGAGCTGGTGTACGACTCGCTGGCGACCGAACGCGACGGCGAGATCGAGCCCTGGCTCGCCGAGGACTGGACCTACGACGACGGTACCCTCCGGGTGCGGCTCCGCGAGGACTGCCGGTTCCACGACGACGAACCGCTCGTCGGCGACGACGTCGACTTCACCTACCGGCTGCTGCAGGACACCGAACTCGAGGAGGGGGAATCGCCGTCGCCGCCGCCCCGGTACAGGGGGCTGGCAGCCGCCGTCGAGTCGATCGACGTCGACGGCGAACTCGACCTCGAGTTCGAACTCGACGCGAGCGAGGCCGTCGCCGAGCGCGTCCTCACCGTCCCGATCCTGCCGGCACACGTCTGGGCGGAGCGGGCCGAACCCGCGAGGATTCGGGGCGTCGACGTCGCGCAGGGAGCCACCGAGGCGGTCACGACCGACAACGTCCCGCCGATCGGCAGCGGCCCGTTCCGCTTCGAGAGTCGAACCGAGCGCGAACACCTCACCCTCGAGCGCTACGACGACCACTTCACCCGCCGCGAGGACGTCGACCTGCCCGAGGCGAGCGTCGAGGAGCTTCGGGTAGGGATCGATCCGCGGAGCACGTCGGCGATCGAACTCGTCACCACGGACGGCGCCGATATCACGAGCGCGATCCTCGAGACGTACGTCCTCGACGACGTCGAGCCGACCCCGGAAACCGCGATGCTCGAGTCGCCGTCGTGGACGTTCTACCACCTCGGGTTCAACACCCGTCGGGCGCCGTTCGCCAACCCCCGGTTCCGACGCGCCGTCGCGGGGCTGCTCGACAAGGACTGGCTCGTCGAGGACGTCTTCCACGGCTACGCCGCGCCGACCGCGACGCCGGTCACGGAGGAGTGGACACCCGAGGAACTCGCCTGGAACGGCGAGGATCCGGCGACGCCGTTTTTCGGTACCGACGGCGACCTCGACGTCGACGCCGCCAGAGACGCCTTCGAGGACGCCGGCTTCAGCTACGACGGCGGAGCCCTCCGGGTGAGACGCTAATGTTGGTCCAGGTGTTGCTCCAGCTGACCGTCGTCGTCGCCCTGCTGACGCTCGCGGGGATCGCCCTCATCGTCGGCCGGTACCGGCTCCGGGACACGCGCCGCGAGTGGGCGTTCCGACTGGGTGCGGCCGCGCCGATCACGGTCGTCCTCGCGGCCGTGTTGCTCGCCAACAGCGTCGCCAGACAGATCGTCCCCGACCTCTCCTGGATGTTCGGCTGGAACCTCACGTGGGCGATCTACGACCTCGAGGGACAGTTCATCCTCTGGCTGCAGTCCTTCGAGACGCCGGCGCTGACGGCCTTTTTCTCGTTCGTCTACATCTACGGCTACGTCTTTCTGCTCGTCTTTCCCGTGGTCGCGTACTTCGCGCTGTCGAACACGCGACCGCTGCGGGAGCTGCTGACCGCCTACACGCTCAACTACGTGCTCGGACTACTGTTGTACACGTTCGTCATCGCCTACGGCCCGCGAAACATGATGCCCGAACTCGTCGACGCCCTGATGTACGACACCTACCCGCGCTACCAGCACCTCACCCGACAGGTCAACCGCAACACCAACGTCTTCCCCTCGCTGCACACCTCGCTTGCGGCCACCGTCGGCGTCCTCGCCTACCAGACCCGGGAGGTTTACCCGCGGTGGGCGATCGTCGCGATTCCGCTGGCAATCAGCGTCGCGATCTCGACGATGTATCTGGGGATCCACTGGGCGATCGACGTCGTCGCGGGGATCGTCCTCGCGTACGTCTGCGTCAAACTTGCGGGCGTCCTCGTCGGTCGGTGGTCCGTCACCGAACGGTTCGACGTCGAAAACCCGCTCTCCCGGCTGCGGTGAGTGCTCGAGCGAGTTCGGTCTCGCTTCGTACGGGAACGGCCACGTCGCTACCCGGAGGCGCAAAGAACGCCGAAAAAGGCGGAGTCGCTACTGGTCCTCGAGCGCGTCGGCGATGCGCTTGAGCGCGCGGGTCTGGTCGCGCATCTCGTCGCGGAGCTGTCGGACCTCGCGGACGAGTTCCTCGTTGCCCTCGTCCTGGGCGCCGGGGCCGCCCGGACCGCCGCCGGGGCCGCCGCCCATCATGCCGCCCATCATCTGTGCGAACGGGTTGCCGCCGCCGCCCATGCCGCCGGGGCCGCCACCGCCGCCGCCGCCGAACGGGCTCTCGGGCGGCTCGCCCTCGCCTTCGCCCTCCTCGGCGCGTTTCTCGCGGATCTCCTCGACTCGCTCTCGGAACGACTTCTCCTCGCCCTCGTCGCCGGCGTCGTCGGGTTCGTTTTCGTCAGCCATACGTTCGGGTTCCGTAGCACAGCGGAAAAGGATTGCCATGTTCCCGACCGCCGACGCGTTTATCGGGCTCCTCGAGCCCGGGCGCCCGGCACGCCCGCGCTCCCCGACGCGACCGCGAAGGCGCGGAACCCGGGGGCGGAAGAACTCCTCCCGCCGGACGCCTCCTACCGGCGGCCGCGGCTGGGCGACGAGTGGGACCACGTCCACGTCTGGCGCGTCGACGACGACCGGGCGGCGATCCACGCTCACCTCGACGTGCTCGATCTGACCGCCTCACACTTCCACCGGGGTGCCCAGTACGGCGAGGCGGCCGCGGACGTCACCGCCCACCTGACCGGCGAGGGATGGACCGAGCGAACCCCCTACCACATCGACGACGGCGTCGAGGACGCCCGCCTCGAGCGCTGGGACGGGACGGGAGACGCGAAACTGGGGTACTGACGCCTCTCGAGGTGTCGAAACGGCTCGTCGGGGATGCGAGATCGCGGGACCGGATCAGCCGAACGATCCCAGCGACGACTGGAGGTTCCGGCTCGTCTCGCCCTCCGTGATCTCGTAGCCCACGAGGTCGCGCATGTCGACGGCGTAGGTCGTGCCGCCCGTCTCGAGGACCAGCAGCCGTCCCTTCACGCCGACGACGGTGCCCGAGGCGATCGTCTCTCGAACCGGTCGGCTCTCGAGTTCCAGTCCGTACTCGAGGTCGAACCGATCGATGACGTCGAACTCCGCGAGGACGGCCTTCCAGGCCGCCTCGTCGACGGTGCTCGCCAGCGAGGCGACCTTCGGCCCCGTCCTGACGCGATCGACCAGCCAGTCGGCGATCTCGGCCTCGAGTTCGCGGGCGATCCGGCCGTTCGAGACCGTGTGGACGTGGGCCGCCCGGTCGGCGCCCTGCTCGCGGAGGCGAGTGTCGAGGCGCCGGCTCTTGGTGACGCCGACCTTGAACGTCTCCGGGGCGAACGCGGCGACGTAGACGGCGTGTTCCTGGTAGCAGTCCATCTCCGGCTTGAGGCAGGTGCCCGTACAGCGGGCACAGACCCACGTGCTCGTGTGGTACTCGCAGTAGGGCGCCCTCGAGCGATCACAGGAAACGTGCTCGCCGCTATCGACCGTCCCGGCACAGCGCCGCGAGCCGAGGGCGTACGAGAGCTCCGTGCCGGACTCGAGTGGAACGGACTCGACGCACCCGCCGTCGCTCACCAGCAGCGCCGAGCCCCGTCCGCTCGGTTCGTAGCCCACGAGTTGCACGCCACGGAGTTGGCGATGAGCGCGGATAGGCGTACCGTTCCGGGTACTCACTCGCGGTCGAAGACCAGCCCGTAGTGGTACGGCGGCAGCTCGACCGTGCGGTCGACGGCGAAGTCGCCGCCCTCGAGGACCGCCTCGCGGGTTTCGTCGGGACCGACGCGGAGTTCGGTCGGCGGGCCACGGGGCTCGCCCGCGAGGGTCGTCTCCTCGCGCGGGCGGTCGACCCAGTTGACGACGACGAACGAGCCGCCGGGCCGAAGCGAGTTCGCGACGGCCTCGAGCAGCCGTTCGCGATCGTCGACGCCGTGGAAGGCGTTCGCCAGGAGCACCGTCTCGACCGGTTCCGGGAGAATCTTGTCCAGGTCGCGGGCGTCGCCGCGGATCGTGTGCACGTTCTCGATCCCCTGCATGGAAGCGACGTCCTCGAGGGCCGCGAGCAGGTCGGGCTCGAGGTCGACGGCGTACACCGGCGCGGGTGCGACGATCCTGGCGGCCGGCAGCGCGAAGTAGCCGTCGCCCGAGCCGACCTCGGCGACCGGCGCCTCGCGGTCGATCCCGAGGCGGCGAAGCGTCGCCCCCGGCGTCGGCCAGAGCTTGCCCCACCAGTCCCAGTCGGGCTGGCTCGTGTTCCGAAACAGATCCATACCGAACACCACGTTCCCGGCAGTTCGTAGGCGTTCCGTTCGGGCGACGTCGACGGTCGGTCGGTGCCGGCTGAAGAACTATACGGCGGGCCGGCACAGGTTCGCGTATGGCACTCGAGGGACGACTCGAGACGGCGGTATCGTCGGGGACCCCGGGATCGGACGCGGTGACGCTCGAGTTTGTAGTCACTAACGCCGGCTCCGAGCCGGTCGAACTGCAGTTCTCGGACGCCTGCAAGGCGGAGTTCGTCGTCGAGGACGAGGGCCGGGAGGTCTGGCGGTACACCGACGGCCGGATGTTCGCCCAGATGATCAGTTCGGAACGGATCGCGCCCGGCGAGGAAGCGACCTACGAGGCCGAGTGGGAGAACCCGCAGTCAGGCGAGTACACCGCGGTCGCCGAGTTGCGCGCCCAGGAAGCGATCTGTGAGGCCCGCACCGATCTCTCGGTCCCGTAGCCGACCGCTGACGGCTCGCGGTCGATCGCCCGTCGCTCGCGTCGTCGGGAACGGCGGCGACTCGCGCTCCCAGCGAAGTTCCTAAACGCCACCCCTCCTAACGGCCGCGTATGCAAGCGCTGGTCGTCGCGGCACACGGCTCGCACCTCAATCCGGACGCCTCGGATCCGACCCACGCCCACGCCGACACGGTCCGGGAGGCGGGGGCGTTCGACGAGGTCCGCGAGGCGTTCTGGAAGGAGGAACCGCACTTCCGCGAGGTGATCCGCACCCTCGAGTCCGAGGAGGTGTTCGTCGTCCCCCTGTTTATCAGCGAGGGGTACTTCACCGAGCAGGTCATCCCCCGCGAGCTTCGCCTCGAGGGGTGGGACCCCGAGAAGTGGGACTCGGACGGGACCGACGCCTCGCAGGTGACGCTCGAGGCCGGAGACGTCGGCAAGACGGTCCACTACTGCGGTCCCGTCGGCACCCACGACGCGATGACCGACGTCATCGTCGGGCGCGCCGAGAGCGTGACCGGGGATCCCGACGTCGGAGACGGGTTCGGTCTCGCAGTCGTCGGCCACGGCACCGAGCGAAACGAGAACTCGGCGAAGGCCATCGAGTACCACGCCGACCGCATCCGCGAGCGCGAGCGCTTCGACGAAGTGAAGGCGCTGTTCATGGACGAGGAACCGGAGGTCGACAACGTCACCGATTTCTTCGAGAGCGAGGATATCGTCGTCGTCCCGCTGTTCGTCGCCGACGGCTACCACACCCAGGAGGACATTCCGGAGGACATGGGCCTGACCGAGGACTACCGGCTGGGCTGGGACGTCCCGAGCGAGGTCGACGGCCACCGGATCTGGTACGCCGGCGCCGTCGGCACCGAGGGGTTGATGGCCGACGTCCTCCTCGAGCGGGCGGCCGACGCCGGCGCCGACCTCGGTGACGCCGTCGAGCGCGTTCGCGCGATGACGGCCGGGAGCGACGGCGCGGCGACCGACGAGCCGGAGCCGGAGGCGGGGGACTGATCGTGGCCGACTCGGTCCCCGACTTCGACGCCCTGCTCGTCGCTGCCGGCGAGGGAGTCGACTTCGACGGCTTCGTCCTCGAGCGAACCGACGGCGGGACGTACGCCCTCGAGACGCCCGAGGCTCGCGAAACCGGCCTCGAGGAGGGGGAACTCGAGCGCGCCCTCGAGTCGATCCCGGCGTTCGTCTCGAACTGGCGCTACTGGGACGCGATCGGCGGCGAGGGGACAGCCCGGCGGGCCTTCCTGCGGTGGTGCGAGCGGGCGCCTCTGGCCGGCGCGACGGCCGAACATCGAACGCTCGGGGACGACACCCTCGAGGTCCCCGAGCGTTACGACGCCCTCGAGGACGGGGTCGTCCGGGAGTGGGGACAACTCAGAGTCACCGCCGAGCTGGTCAAGGGGGGCGAGGGCGAACGCCGGTACGAACTCCGCCACCTCGACGACGCCGACCGTGCCCGCGAGGAGCTCGAGCACCACGAGGATCCCCGTGACGCCCGTGAACTCTCGACGTACGACGGGAAGGGGCGCTACCGACCGCTGAAGACCGCCCCGACGCTGCGGTCGGGGTGGGTCTTCCCCGAGCTCACGGGCCGCGAGCTCGTCGACGCGGTCGATTTCTTCTACCCGGCGACGGTCGCCAACTGGCACTGCGAGCGACGCGGCGAACTCGACGTCGACCACTGGCTCGAGACCGCCGAACGCCAGACGGGGATCTACGACGTGATCGACGAGCTACCCCGGGAGGCCGTCGACTGGATGGCTGAGGCCTGCTGCGTCGACTCGCAGTGTCTCCGCCGACGGGAGTGGGAGTACGACGAGGACGACGAGCTCGAGCCCGAGGGCGGCGACGGGCCGTTCCCCTGCCGGGAACCCTGTTCGCTCGTCGTCGCGGCCGCGCGCAAGTGGGCGATCCTCGAGTCCGAAGACGAGCGCACGTACGAACTCGAACTCACGCCGAGCGAACGCAACCAGCTCGCCGAGCTGATCGACGCGGTCGCGGACGGTCGCACGGACGAGATCCGCGAGGCGGACGTCAACGACGGCGCGAACCGTTACCGAGCGCGGTACCTCCGGGCAAAGCGGTTCGACGAGGACGGCGGGCTCAAGGCGACGGAGCGGGAACGGAACTAGGGTCGAAAACGCAGTCCGGCCGCGGCGACGACGGCCACCGCGACGACCGCGAAGACGGCGACGGCGGCCGTTCCGCCGGCCACCGCGGCGACGGCGAGCGCGACGACGACGGCTCCGAGCGCGATCGCTGCGAGGGTCGTCGGTCCGACGTCGCCGGGCAGTCCGAGGTCGCCGAACAGGGGTTCGGACGGCTCCGGCGACCGGTCGGTCGAGGATCGCTGTGGTTTCGCGAGGGATTCGTCGACCTCGACCCGATCGGGGCCGGGTTCGACGGTAACCGCGATCGCGGCCGACTCGGCGCCGTAGCCCGTCGAAACCTCGAGGAAGCCCTGGACCGACTCCTCGAGACTGCCCGCGTCGACGTCGATCGGAACCGGCGTTCGCGCGTCGGCCTCGACGTAGTAGTTCGACTGGGGAAGCGAGGCGACGCGGGCAAGTTCCTCGTCAAGCCGGCAGTGGACGTGAGTCGGGGTGTCGTGGCCCTCCAGCAGCAGCGTGAACGGCTCGGAGGTCTCGAACGTGGCGGTCGCTGCCTCGAGGCGCTCGGGCGAGTTACGGTTGACGTGGACGGTGACCGCTGGGGTGAACACGGTTCAGTGGGGCGTTCAGGCAGGGGATTTATCGCGCATGTCCGGCGGCAGCAGGTTCGGGATCCCGTCCTCGACGGGGTATCGCTCGCCGCACTCGGTACAGACGAGCGTCCCGTCGATGACCTCGTTGTCCTCGTAGTCGGCGTCTTCGAGTTCCAGTTCGTGTTTGTCGAGGGGACAGCAGAGGATCTCCAGCAGCGACTCCTTCATACTACGACAGGCGAACGCATACAGCAAAAGGCTTCGGGAACGCCGCGGCGACGGCCGGATTCGCCCGACCGCCGCGACGCGACTCGCGTCGAGCAGTGCGGCGATAGCGCGCTACTCGTAGGGGTTCTCGACGACGACGGTCTCCTCGCGTCCGGGACCGACGCCGACCGCGTAGATATCGGCCTCGAGCTCGTCGGCGACGTACTCGAGGTAGGTGCGGGCGTTCTCGGGAATCGCCTCGTACCCCTCGTCGGCGACCGCGTTCCAGTCGACGTCGTCCCAGCCCTCGAAGGTCCGCAGGTTCGCCTCGCAGTCGCCCCACCTCTCGGTCGTCGGCGGCATCGTGAGGATCTCCTCGCCCTCGAGTTCGTAGCTGTGGCCGACCTGCACCTCCTCGAGGCCGGCAAGCACGTCGATGTGGTTGATCGCGAGCCCGGTGAAGCCGTTCGCGCGCGCGGCGTGGCGCAGCATGGGCATGTCGAGCCAGCCGACGCGTCGGGGTCGACCCGTGACGGTGCCGTACTCCCCGCCCTCGTCGCGGATGTAGGTGGCGAGTTCCTCCTCATCCTCGCCGGCTCCCGTCTCGGAATCGTATTCGGGCGTCTGTCCCTCGACGCCGCCGAGTTCCGTCGGAAGCGGGCCCGTTCCCACCCGAGAAAGGTACGCCTTGACGATCCCGATGACCTCGCCCTGCCCGACGACGGTCGGACCGAGGCCGGTGCCGACGGTCGCGCCACCCGCGGTCGGGTTCGAGGAGGTGACGTAGGGGTAGATCCCGTGGTCGATGTCGATCGAGGTGCCCTGCGCGCCCTCGAGCATCACGTTATCGCCGTCGTCGATTCGATTCTGGAGGTAGGTGCCGCAGTCGACGGTCATCTCCTCCTCCGACAGGCGCTCGCCGTACTCGCGATAGGTCTCGAAGAGGTGGTCGACATCGAACGCCTCGTCGGGGTCGGCGCCGAAGACCTCCTCGGCCAGGGCGCGCTTCTGGGGGACGACGTACTCGAGGCG
The DNA here is from genome assembly GCF_047921035.1 of Natronococcus sp. Lineage (NCBI taxonomy): Archaea > Methanobacteriati > Methanobacteriota > Halobacteria > Halobacteriales > Natrialbaceae > Natronococcus > Natronococcus sp. The sequence goes on along the minus strand of NZ_JBLRWX010000007.1, from coordinate 37,127 downwards.
TTCCCGGAGGGTGTCGGGATCGAGCAGGTCGCCGACGCGGATTCCGCGGCGGCCGGCCTTGTCCTCGTAGGTCGGGCCGATGCCGCGTTTGGTGGTGCCGGCCGCGAGGTCCTCCTTTTCGTCCTCCTCGATCCCGTCGAGCGCGCGGTGGTACGGGAGGATGACGTGCGCCCGTTCGGCGACCCGCACGTCGGGCTCGAGACCCCGCTCACGGAGCGTATCGATCTCATCGAACAGCGTCTCGGGGTTGACGACGCAGCCGTTGCCCAGCACGCCGACTTTCCCCCGGACGGCGCCGGAGGGAACGAGCGACAGCTTGTACTTCTCGCCGCCGTGAACGACGGTGTGGCCTGCGTTGTCGCCCCCCTGATAGCGGGCGACGACGTCGGCGGCGTCGCCGTAGAGGTCGACGACACCACCCTTACCTTCGTCGCCGAGTTGGGACCCGACGATTGTGACGGTCATAACAGCGGCGGATTCTTGCCCGGCCGATAAACAGATTACGGTCTGTGCGGACGATCGACGGGGACGATATCCACGAACGCGAATAGGTACCGTAACCCAGCCGCCCGCGCGCCGATCGTCCTCCCACCTCCGTGCAACGACCGCGCGCCCGTCGCCGCTCCCCCGCCGAACCGGTTCGGCGGACCGAACGGGTTCCCGACGGCGACCGCCTGCAGGCACGTGCGACCGGAAGCGTTAACTACTGACAGGATTTGACACACTGTTGAGAGTGGTCGTTTCACTCGCAGAGAGTAACTTTTAAAGGCTCCAAAGACAAGTTAACAAATGCCATGATAGACCGACTTGAGAAGGAAGTCGATATGTTGGAACGTCATCTGCAGGTCCTGAAGATGGTCATCGAGAACGAACCGATCGGGATCGTCAAGATGTCGAACGAGACGGGCTACCCGCACCACAAGGTGCGGTACTCGCTGCGGGTCCTCGAGGAGGAGAACCTCATCGAGCCCTCGAGCCAGGGTGCGATCAAGACCGAGCGCACCGCCGAGTTCGTCGACGATCTGGACGGCAAGATCGACGACATCGTCGACAAGCTCGAGGGAATGAAGATCGAAGACGTCGCCGAGATCGAAGGGTAGTCTCTTTTTTCTCGTCGTTTTGTCCGCCGCGTCGGGAGCGGTGCGAACGATTGCCAGCGAGCCACGACCGCTCGCTCGAGGCTACAGTTCGGGGACGGTCACATGGAACCCCTCCGATCGCGACTCGGCGAGACAGAGGTGGTACCCCGGGTTGTTGACGTAGCTCAGCCGCGAGCCGCGGCTGAGAAAGCCGCTCTTGGTCGCCTCCTCGACGACCTCGAGCGCACCGGGCTCGAAGTAGCTCCGGGTGACGACGAGCGCGGCCGCCAGCTCCGAGTGGCGGTCGGCGACCGCCGACGCGTCGGCCGCGACCGCCTCGAGGCGCTCCCGCGAGACCGGTTCCCGGGAGTCGTTCAGCGCCGCCACGAGCAACGGGTGGCCCATCTTGTCGTAGGCGACGACGTCGAACTCGACGGTCTCGGAACCGTCCTCCGGGTCGGTTCCGACCGGGACCTCGCTCCGGACTTCGACTCGATCGATCCGCGTGATCCCCTCGTAGAGGGCGCCGAGTGCGTCCGCGCGCCCGGTATCGCGGATCTCGAAGAACAGCTCCGTCGTGAGCCACTCGAGGAACCGAAACTCCATCGAGTCGGTCAGTGCCTCGGCGAAGGGCCGTCCGTCGACCGTGGCGCCGACGTCGTCGAACCGCGTGTGATACTCGAGTCGCAGGTTCGCGTCGACCTCGCTGCGGTCGACGCGGTCCTCGTGGGCCCTCCCGAGCGTGGGCTGGCTCCGGGAGTCGTACCGGACGAAGAGGTTCGTCTGGGAAAGCGCCTCGTCGAGTCCGAGCTCGGGGCCGGACGGCGACCGGCGGCCGCCGCGGGCCTCTTCGAGTTCCGCCTCGAGGGTCTCGATCCGCCTTCGAAGTTCGTCGACGGTCGCCGACAGTTCCTGATTTCGCGCGCGAAGCCGCTCCCGTTCGGCCTCGAGGCGGTCGACGGGCGTCTCGGGGTCGCTCCCGTCGTTGCGATCCGGATCCGCCGACGGGTCCGTCGTCTCGGCCGCGCCGTCGACCGCGGACGGCTCCTCGGGGCCGGACGGAGGGTTGGAGTCCGGGTCCGGCGCATCCAACGGCGCCGCTGGCGGCTCCTCGGCGGCGACGGCCGCCGCGTTGGAAGCGTCCGCGACATCGTCGTTCGACTCCGAGTCGACCGAGGGGATGGTCCGCGACTCCTGCCACCGGGCTTCCCCGTCGATTCCGTCCGTCCCCGCCGGCTCGTCGTCGTCCGCGCTCGAGGTTTCCGCGGAGGCCGTCGCGCTCGCGTCCGACTTCGTCGGCGGCGGGGCCTCGACGGCGTCGGCGACGTCCGTGACCTCGACCTCGACGTCGATCACGTCGTAGATGCCGACCTCGTCGACCGCTCGCTCGAAGGCCTCCTCGCCGACGAGCAGCCGTTCGGCGTTGCCGATGTACGCGACCGCCATCCGTCGGCCGCCGTAGTAGACCAGGTAGTAGTCCCCGCTGAGGACGTTCTCGCTCAGTTCGACGTAGCCGGTGAACGAGCCCTCTCGGAGGGTGTCGTCGACCTCCTCGAGGGGCGTCTCGTTCGTGTAGTACTGGCCGCGCGGCGCGCCCCGTTGGGCCTCCATCGAGCAGAGCAACGGGAGCGCCCGGTGGGGCGCCTCGTAGACGGTTCCGGAGCCGCCCGCGACGTCCCCACAGTCGCCGTCGATAACGCCGACGATACGTCCCCCGAGCAGGAACACCCAGGTGCCGTCGACGACGACGCCACCGGAGAAGTCGGCGCCAGCAAGCGCGTGGAGATCCCCGTCGAACGGACGAGAATCCCAGCGTTCGACGCGCTCTTGCGTGCGCGAGTCCATAAGCTCACAAACAGGATCCGAGACAAATACGTTTCGTCTATATCTTCGACTCGGCGTCCTCGGCCAGTTCCTTCATGCGTTTGCCGATCCGCCCGGCGCTCGAGAACTCGTCCTCGCTCATCGCCTTCGCGAGGGCGTTTCCGAGGACGAAGACGGCGTGTTTGTGCTCGCTCTTCGACTTGTGGACGTGCGAGGGATCGACGTCGAGCTGGCGGTACGGATCGAACAACTCCTCGTCGACCTCCTCGCGCTCCGAGAAGTACTCCATGATGACGACGAGTTCTTCGTGGAGTTCGAGGAGTTCGTCCTTGTGCATGTCCACGTGTAAGGATGGTTTCGGTTTAAACATTGCGTGGCGACGCGTCGCAAAACAGCCGCGTCGGGCAGGGCGAGGAGGCACGACGCCGTCCGACGACGGGCTCAGTCGGCCGCAACCGAGGGCGTGCGCTCGCGCTGGCCGGCGGGGAACCAGGCGAGTTCGTGGTCGGCGGTGACCCGCACCGCGACGCGTTCGTCCAGGTCGATCCGATCCGAGTGGTTGTGCATACACTCGATCGTCTCGCCGGTGTCGAGTTCGACCCGGTAGAGCACCGTCGGCCCGAGATACCGGCGGTAGACGACGGTGCCGTCGGCCGAAGCGTCGGTGTCCGCGGCCGGGTAGGCCGTCACGTCGTCGGGACGAACGAGCAGGTCGACGGACGTTCCGTCGTACTGCTGGGCGAGGCCGTTGACGTTGTCCCGGAGCACTCGTCCGAGCGCGGTGTCGACGTGGTCGCCCCGGACCTCCCCGGAGAGAAAACTGGCGTGACCGAGAAAGCCCGCGACGAAACGGGACTCGGGCTGTTGAAAGACCTGTTCGGGCGTGTCGATCTGCTCGATGTTGCCGTCGTTCATCACGGCGACCCGATCGGAGATCGACAGCGCCTCCTCCTGGTCGTGGGTGACCGAGACGGCAGTGACCCCGGCGGCCTTGATGATCCGGCGAACCTCCTCGCGCATCTCGACGCGCAGGTCGACGTCCAGGTTCGAGAACGGCTCGTCCAGCAGTAACATCTCGGGTTCGGGAGCCAGCGACCGGGCGAGCGCGATCCGCTGTTGTTGTCCCCCCGAGAGTTCGTCCGGGTAGTCCTCGCCGTGATCCTCGAGGCCGACCAGCTCGAGCAGCTCCGAGACGCGGGCCTCCCGGTCGGGCTCGTTCCACTCCTGGAGTCCGAACGCGACGTTCTCGCGGGCGGAGAGGTGAGGAAACAGCGCGAACTCCTGGAAAACGACCCCCGTTCCGCGCTCCTCCGGCGGGACGAATCGGCCCTCGCCCGCGACCGGCGTCTCCTGGAGCCGAACGGCGCCCGCGTTCGGTCGCTCCAGCCCGGCGATCAGTCGCAGCGTCGTCGTCTTCCCGCAGCCCGACGGACCGAGGAGAGTGAGGATTTCGCCGTCGCGAACGGACAGCGAGAGGTCCGAGATCACGTCCTCGGACCCGTACCGTTTCGCGACGCCGTCGAGTTCGAGCACGACGTCCTCGCCGGAGTCCGAAGATGGAGTTCTCGCCTGCCGTGCGTCGGTCGCCGACGTGAGTAGTTGTCCGTTCGCCATATCGATTGCCGGCGTCTGCCGGCGTCCATTCGATTTAGGCGTGCCTAAAACACTTATAACTGCCGGTCGGTTCCCACGGGCTGGGTTAGAGTTCGACGCCGCTGGGGATGAGACTGTGCTGGCGGAGGAGGTTCCCGTCCTCGTCGTACACCAGGAACGTTCCCTTGTCGTAGCTGACGAACTCCTCGTCGTCGAACAGGATCTCGATCTCGTACCGGCCGTCGCCGCTTCCGTTCTCGCCGTAGCCGCGTGCAGCCCGAATAAATCGCAGGACGTTGTCGGCGTCCTCGTTGAGTTCCAGCAGGAACTCGCCCGTGGTCCGGTTGGCGAGGCTCACGACCCCGTCGGTTTTCTCCCCGAGCGGCCCCTGAAGCCGAAGGGCGGCGTCGGTCTCGCTCGCCTCGAGGACGTCGCCGTCGGGACCGGTAAGGCGCTCGCGGAGTGCCGTCGCTGGGCCGGTGAAGTCGATCGCTACCGACGGTTTCGCCGGCTCGCCATCGGTCTCGACCCAGTCGACGTTGCTGACGTCCAGTGTGAAGTGCTCGCGCCTCATTCCGTACCATCGCTTGGTACTCCCACCGTATGAACGTAACGCAAGACTACTCCGGTCTTCGACGGATCAGTCGGCGAAACCGGTTCGCGTGGGCAAACGTGGTCGAGACGTCGATTGGGGCATCGAACGCTTTTTGCGCGCTCGCGCTCTCCGTGCGACCGAGATGGACCGCAGGCGGGCCGTCCGCGACACGTACGATCGGATCGCGACCCACTTCGCCTCGACCCGGGAGTATGCCTGGCCGGAGGTCGAATCCTTCCTCGAGGAAGCCGTCCGGGAGGGAGCCGTCGGACTCGATCTGGGCTGTGGCAACTGTCGCCACGCCCAGCTACTGGCCGACGCCGACGGGATCGACCGCGTGATCGGCCTCGACGTCAGCCGCGGGCTACTCGAGACCGGGCGCGAACGGGCCCGCGAGCGCGAGTTCGAGGTCTCGCTGGTCCAGGGCGACGCCGCGACCCTGCCGCTGGCCGACGGCAGCGTCGACGTCGCCGTCTACGTCGCGACGCTCCACCACCTCCCGACGCGAGCGAGCCGGCTGGCGAGTCTGGACGAACTCGCGCGCGTCCTCGCCTCCGACGGCCGCGCGCTCGTCAGCGCCTGGTCGACCGCCCACGACCGCTTCGACGAGACCGAGGGATTCGACACGACCGTCGAGTGGACCCTCCCTGGCGGCGAGACCGTCGACCGGTTTTACCACATCTACGACCCCGAGGAGTTCGAACGCGACCTCGAGGCGAGCGACCTCGAGATCGTAGAGTGGGAACTCTCGAGCGGGAACTGCTACGCGACGGTCGCGGGCGGGGACCGCGTCTCCGGAGCCGAAACGGAATAGCCTTAAACGAGGAACGAAAACGGGAGAGTGCGCGCGGATGGTCTAGTGGTAGGACCTGAGCCTTCCAAGCTCATGGCCCGGGTTCAAATCCCGGTCCGCGCACTTTTCGACGAACGGACGTGAGGAGAAAATGCGCGAGAGGGATTTGAAGTAGAGAAGACGCAGCGCGCGAGCGACGCGAGCGCGACCGTCTTCGCGTAGTTCAAATCCCGGTCCGCGCCCTCTCCGAAAAACGACACCTCGAGCGACCGACCTCCCGCTTCCGACTCGAGCCCGACGCCCGAATCCACCCCTTGCAACTCCCGGCACCGCCCCTACTGAACCGGCCATCGGAGGATCGGATATGGGCACCAGATACGAGGAGGGAGACGTCGTCGCAACGCCCGACGGTCGCGGCGTCGTCGCGGCCGTCCTGACAGACTCCTTCGAATTCCCCCAGGAGGGGGACGAGCTCGCCGAGGTTTCCGCGAGCGACGACCAGCCGGCCTACGTCGTCGGCCTCGAGAGCGTCGGCTCGGCGGTCTACCGGGCGTCGACCCTCGAGGCAAGCGACCTCGAGGACGAGGACGCGACCGAGGAAACCGACGACGAGGCGCTGACCGAGGTCGTCGACGAGGACGTCAACGGGCTCGACAGCCTCCCGGAAGGGTGGGATCGGGACAGCATCCTCGAGTACTGGTCGTCGATCGGGGGCTCCTGGGAGTCCTGCGTCGACGACATGACCGACAAGTTCGAGGAGGAACGCGCGAAGGAACACTGCTCGGCGATGAAAGACGAAGTGATCCGGAGCGAGCGCTGGCGAAACCGGTTCTGAGTACCGTCGACCGAAATAGACCCAATCTGTTTTGGGGCCAGAGATATCCGGGAACGACCCCTCGTACCGAGTGTGGAGTGACGAGCTCCCACTCTTCATAACCACCTTCAGCATCCGACAGCCGGAGCTATCGCGTTCGGTGTCGAACCGTGAGAGCGAGCGACGAACGCGCGGCTGTCGTCCTCGAACCAACGCATCGTAAAAACGGTCACCGCTGTGGACGACGCCGCAACGATCCGGGCGGATCGGTCCGTTACTCCTCGTCGGCGTCCGAACTCGGAACGAGCCACTCGAGTTCGATCTCGAGTTCGATCTCGTCGTACTCGTCGTCCTCGGGTTCGCGCTCGAGTTCGACCTCGAACTCGAGGCTGTCCTCGGGCAGCGCGACCGTTACCGACTCGTCGTCGGTCGACACCGTCAGCTCCTCGCCGTCCTCGAGTTCGTCCGCGAGGTTGCGCAGCCAGTCGGCGGCCTGGTCGGGCGACTGTTCGAGCTCCGCCTCGAGAAGTTCCTCCTCGTGGTCTTCTTCTTCGTCCGTCATCACTCGTACTGAGGCGGCGAGGCCGGAAAAATTCGCCCGTTGAATTCGCCACCGTGGGAACCGTGAGCTACGACGCGATGGGAACGGCGGCCACGCGGTCGGTGAGGTCGACCAGCGTCGCGAACACGAGCCCGAGAGCGATCCCGAAGAGGAGGTGTCCGAAGGGGCTCTCGGTCCAGATGTCCGTTCGCGAGAGTGCGTCGGTACCGACGGTCATAGAAGACGTGACGCTTAGTACCTGGCTCGCGAACGTCCCCCCGTGGAGTACGAACTGCTCGGCTGGCCGCCGAACGGACCGAAACTTCGCCTCGACCACGAGCGGTTCAGCTACGCCGGGAAGTTCGTCATGACTAACACCGGCAAAGCTGTCGCACGCGAGGACGGCGAGGTCGTCGCTGCGATCGCGTTCAACGAGGATCGCACGGACGAGGCGACCCTCTGGCTGCGGTACGTGACGGTCGCCGGCGACCGCCGCGGCGAGGGGATCGGCCCCGAACTCGTCCGACTCGTTCGGGACCGCGCGACCGATCGAGGGTACGATCGGCTGCGGATCGCGGTCAACAACCCCTTCGCCTACGAGGCACTGTACCGGGCGGGCTTTGGCTACACCGGTGAGGCGACCGGGATCGCGGAGCTGATCCTCGAGTACCCCGCTCCCCTCGACGGCTCGAGCGACGAGGGCGCAAACGACGAGCGCGCGAGCCGGGAGCGCTACCAGGCGGGGCTCTCGACGTTTCGCGAGCGCGACCTCTCGAGCGACGAGGGGGCGTTCCTCGAGGCCCGGCGGGGCCGCGGTCCGCCAGACTCGAGCGCGCGCGACGGGTGAACGGTCCCGCGAGGCAGCCCTCGACCGGCCCAGTGGCTGCGGCCGACGAACCGCCCCTTCGCTGGCGCGCAGCGGCGCGGCGAGTGCAACGGAGACGCGCCGCGAACCGCGAGGGGCGAGCGAGCGGTTCACGCGAGCGAGCCGGTTGGGGAGGACGTGGCGTCTTCCCGTGTTCGCGCGGGTCGGTGCCGTCCCCGCCTGTCCTTCCTCCACGCTCGGGAGGGGCGTGCGACTCGAGGGGTGTACGCGACTCGAGGATCCGGTTCGAGACGAGCGCCGTCGACGGCCACGATCCGGAAGCCAACGATTCAAACCCCGAGGCGCCCAACGACCCACAATGGGTAACGCAGCACTGCGGGACATCGCGGTCATCGAGGACGTGCCGTTCGACGAGATCGAAGGCGTCATCGCCGTCGACGCCCACAACTGGCTCTACCGATACCTGACGACGACGGTCAAGTGGACCACAAGCGAAAAGTACACGACCCCCGACGGCACCGAGGTCGCGAACCTCATCGGCATCGTCCAGGGCATCTCGCGGTTTTTCGAACACGACGTCACCCCCGTCATGGTGTTCGACGGCGGCCCCTCTCAGCTCAAAGAAGACGAAATCGAGTCCCGCCGCGAGCAACGCCGCACGTACGAGGAACAGCTCGAGACCGCCCGCGAGGAGGGCGACGAGGTCGCCATCGCCCAACTGGAGTCCCGCACCCAGCGGCTGACGCCGACGATCCAGGAGACCAGCCGCGAGCTGCTCGAGCTGCTCGACGTGCCCGTCGTCGAGGCGCCCGCCGAAGGGGAGGCACAGGCCGCTCACATGGCCAAACGCGGCGACGCCGACTACGTCGGCTCGGAGGACTACGACGCCCTGCTCTTTGGCGCGCCGCTGACGCTGCGCCAGCTGACGAGCAAGGGCGATCCCGAGCTGATGGACCTCGAGGCGACCCTCGAGCGCCACGACCTCACCCTGGAGGGGCTGATCGACGCCGCTATCCTGATCGGCACCGACTTCAACGAGGGCGTCTCGGGGATCGGTCCGAAGACGGCGATCCGCGAGATCACCGAGCACGGCGACCTCTGGAGCGTCCTCGAGGCCCGCGGTGACACCGTCGAGTACGGCGACCGGGTCCGCCAGCTGTTTCGGGAGCCGAACGTCACCGACGACTACAGCCTCGAGACGACGATCGAGCCGGATCTCGAGGCCGCCCGCGCGTACGTCACCGACGAGTGGGGTGTCGCGGCCGACGAGGTCGAGCGAAGTTTCGAGCGCATCGAGGAGCAGGCCACCCAGACGGGGCTGGATCGCTGGACGTGAGTCGATGTGGAGCCGTCCGCCCCCTTCGGAGACCGTTTCGATGATCGAACGGCCGGATTCGACGGAAACGTGCCGGACGTCCCCGGCTGTCCTCGATAATTATCACGAAGGATCATCGCATAGTTTCGCCGATCGGATCGCCGTTAGCAGTCGGATAGGTCGCTCGAGGCGGCTCGGGGCGGGCGCCTTACCTGAGACATAATAATGCGCGGCGTTACGGTAGCCCTGGTCGGGTGAACGTCTATGTCCGAACAGACCGAACGCGGTGGCTCCGAGTCGAACGAGAGTCGTCCGCCGGAGGAACAACCGCGCGGCTCCCGGTTCGCTCCCGGGGCGTGGATGGCCTCGACCGTCGTCCAGACGGTCGTCATCCTCGTCGGTCTCGCAGTCGTCCTGTTCGCCGTGGGACAGGCGGTCGGCGCCGATCTGCTCGGTATGGTCGGCGACGCGCTCGCCACCCACACCGGACAGTGGCTCGCGGTGGCGGTGCTCGCGTTGATCCTCGTCATCGCGGCGCTGCGAGCGATGAGCTTCGCGCGGCCTCGGTAGCGCGCCGAGTCTAATCCGATCGACGTAGTCGTCGCTCACCCATTCTTTACGCGACCGACCTCGAGCAGCGGCGCCCTCGACCGCCAAACGGTCGACGTCCGATCCGAGCGGTCGCTCAGAACAGGTGGTCGTCGACGATTCGTGCCGGCCCGCCGACGTCCCAGACCATCGTCTCGACCCCGCAGTCGCTGACTTCGTCCTCGATGCGGTCGACATGGTCCTCGGTGGTGTTGACGTAGACGCTCGCGCCGGTGTCCGTCGAGAAGTAGACCGGGACGTCCTCCTCCTCACGGAGGCGGCGCACCCGGTTGAAGATCTCGAGGGTGGCCGGCTGCCAGTAGACCCATCCCTTCGGGCCGGTCATGGTCGTCGCGGCCAGCGACAGCGAGTCGTGCTCGGCGAGTTCGAAGACCCGGTCGAAGTCGTTACTGCGGAGCGCGTCGCGCATCTCCGCGATCTGGCCGTGGATGTGGGCGTTGCGGGCCTGGAACATGTGGCTGTCGGCGGCCTCGTCGTGGGCGTCCTCGGTCTCCTTGTGGTAGGGGACGAGCCCGACGACGATCTTGACGTCCTCGTCGAGGTCGCTGGGAATCTCCCGGGAGCGACAGTCGTCGTCGTTCAGTCCGGTGTGAAGCTGGGAGAACGAGCCGGTCACCGCGCGGGCGGCCGAGGCCGACCCCACGCGGGCGATCGTCGACACCGTCTCCAGGTCGGCCTCGAGGCCCGCGGCTTCCGAGAGGGCCATCGCCGCGGCCGCAAAGCCCGAGGACGAGGAACCCAGCCCGACGTTCGTCGGGAAGCTGTTCTCGCTCTCGAAGCGGACGGGATCGGCGGCGTGGTCGGCGTCGGCCCGTTTTCGAACCTTCGCGACGACGCTGTCGACTCGCTCCGCGGCCCGGCCCTCGAGGGTCTCGCCGTCGACGACGAACGTGTCGGCGTCGAACTCGCTCGAGAATTCGACGGTCGTCTTCGTGTGGCTGGGTGCCGTACAGAGGCTGATGCTGTCGTGGTACGGCAGGCGCTTCTCGTCGTCGCGCATCCCGTGGTACTTGACGAGTCCCTGGATGGGGTGGGCGATCGCGGTCGCTTTCATACCGGATAGCTGGCCGAAGCGCGCTTAAAACCCACGGCATTCGGGTGCTCGCCGAGTCGAAGTCCGACCGAAGCCCGCGGAACCGAACCCCTGAAATGGACGCCATCGAAAGAACGGGCCATGGGAACCCCGCTCGAGACACCCGAGGAGCAGGCCGCCGAGGTCGTCGACCGGCTCGAGGCCGAGTACCCCGATTCGACGATCTCGCTGCGGTACTCGAACCGACTCGAACTGCTGATCGCGGTGATCCTCTCGGCGCAGTGTACCGACGAGCGCGTCAACAGCGAGACCGAGCACCTCTTCGAGAAGTACGACGGCCCCGAGGCGTACGCCGCCGTCTCCGAGGAGGAACTCGCCGAGGACCTCAGCTCGATCACCTACTACAACAGCAAGGCGGGTTACATCAAGAGCACCTGCGAGACGATCCTCGAGGAGCACGACGGCGAGGTGCCCGACACGATGGACGAGCTGACCGAGCTGTCGGGGGTCGGCCGAAAGACGGCAAACGTCGTGCTCCAGCACGGCCACGACGTCGTCGAGGGGATCGTCGTCGACACCCACGTCCAGCGGCTCTCTCGACGACTGGGGCTCACCGAGGAGGAGCGTCCGGAGGCGATCGAGCGGGAGCTGATGGAGCTCGTCCCGGAGGAGTACTGGCAGGGATTTACCCACCTCTGTATCGACCACGGACGGGCGACCTGTACGGCCCGCAGTCCGGACTGCGGCGACTGCGTGCTCGCGGATATCTGTCCCTCCGAGCGGGGCGACGGCGACGTCGACCTCGCGTCGGGCGAGCCCTGGTAGCCGCGCCGCGGGGCCCGGTCGACCGCAGCCGTCCGTTGCAAGCCGAACGTCTTTTCGCCGTCCGTGTGAACCGGGAAGCGAGATCACTATGTCCGACGACAACGAGACCGGCAAGGACGAGCACGGACGGGACGTCGAACTGACCCACGAAGACACGGACGCCGAAGACGAGGGCGAAGAGGGGCTGACCGAGGAGGAGAAGGAGGCCCGCGAGGAACAGGCTGAGGAGCAGCGACGGCAGGACATCGAACACAAGTCAGACGACCGCGAGGACGACGCTCGGGAACACGTCAACCCGGACAACCACCGCGACGAGGAGCCCTTCGAGAGCTAACGTCCGTCCCCGCCGTCTCGCGCGTTCGCCCGTTTTCGTCCGTCGATCGAGTCGTAGTGCGTGAAAGTTATGAATTCTTTTGATTTGTTAGTAAACACACACACACACGAATGTTCTCGGCACTGACGACGGATCCGATCGCGACGTACCTGACGGTGCTGGCGGTGCTCGCCGTGCTGTACGCGACGCTCGGTCGGTGGCTCTACCGCGACGCGAGCCGTCGGGGTAGCGAGTGGGCGTGGCAGTGGGCCCACCGGAATCCCCGCGTTACTCCTTCTCGCCGTCGTACCCGGGCTGCTGGTCCTGATCATCTATCTGCTCGTCCGCGGGGACGGACCCGAGGGACCGGAACCCGACGCCGGCGCTCGAGGAAGCTGAGGGTCCTTACTCCGTCGGCGAGACCAGCGTCCGGAGTTCGTCCTCGAACACCAGCCGAACGGGCGAGTCCACGGGGACGGACCGAACCGACCGATCGTCGACGACCAGCGCGACCGAGCCCTCGTCGCGTTCGACCCGCAACTCGAGTTCGGGTGGGAGCACCCACTGGCGAGTCCGCGTCGCGAAGGGTGCGATCGGGGCGACGGCGACCGCCTCGAGCGCGGGCGAGAGTTCGGGCGCGTCGACGGCGCTCGCGTAGCCGTGGGTGCCGGCGGGCGTCGCCGCGACGACGCCGTCCGCGCGAAACGAGCCGACGAGTTCGCCGCCCGACCGAACGCTGTACTCCGAGATCTTCGCGGGTTCGGCGGTCACCAGCGCGGCATCGAACAGCCCGCGGTAGCGTTCGCCCTCGAGGGCGACCTCGAAGACGGGATGCGAGCGAACGCGGGCGGTATCCGACAGTACCGCCTCGAGCGCGTCCGCGACCGACTCGGCCGCGACCGACTCGAGGCCGACCCCCTCGCCGACCGGGAGCACCGGAACGTCGGGACTCTCGCGGGCGAGCGCCGACAGCGCGCGCTCGCCGACGGCGACCAGCACCGAGACGTCGGCCGATAGCGCCGCGGCCGATCCCTCGACGACCGTCCCGCCGCGTCCCTCGAGGGCGCCAGTCAGCGAGTCGGCGACGGCGCTCCGGCGGTCGGTTTCCTCGGCGACGACCCCGACGACGGCACCGTCCTCCGGCGGTTCCCACGCGGCGTCCATGGCTCGGCGTTCGCGCGGCCGATCCAAAAGGATACGGTTCCCGCTACTCGCCGTACGGCCAGTCGCCGGTCACCCGCATCCCCTCGGCGAGGTCCTGTGCCTCGAGGTCGGCGGCGATTTCCTCGGGCGAGCGGTGCTCGACGGTCCGGTCCTCGCTCGCCAGGTCGACGACGAGGTCGGTCAGGATGATCGCCTGCTCGCGGAGGTCCCGCTTCTCGAGTTTCTCGAGCGTGTCCGCGAAGGTGTGGCCCCAGCCACGACCCACGTCGTCGGAGGTCGACATCACGTGGTAGCCCGGCACGCCCCACTGGACGAACGGCCAGTGATCGCTGTGGGGACCGAGCCGGGGGACGATGTCGACCGGGTGGTCGTAGCGCTCGGCGACCGTTTCGGCCGCGTCCTCGAGCCCGTCGAAGCCGTGGGTCGTGAACTCGAGGGTGCGATCGCGGACAACGCCGTCGTTGTTGATGATCGCTTTGATCGAGTCGCGGTCCGTCTCGTCGGCGTGGTGGCTCGAGCCGACCAGCCCGACTTCCTCGGCGCCGTAGGCGACGAACTCGACGCGGGTCTCGAGGTCGTCCTCGCGAGCGGCGAGCGCGTTCGCGAGTTCGACGACCATCGCGGTCCCCGCGCCGTTGTCCAGGGCCCCCTCGGCGATGTCGTGGGCGTCGACGTGGCTCGTCACGAGCACGCGCTCGTCGGTGTCGGGGCCGAGTTCGGCGTGGACGTTCTGACTCTCCGCACTACCGATCTCGGCGTCGACCGAAACCTCGATCGACTCGCCCTCGAATCGACGAGCCAGCCGCGCGCCGACCTCGCTCGAGACGCCGACGGCCGGAATCTCGCCGATCGGGTCCTCGGCCGTTCCAACGCTGCCCGTCGGCGGGAGACAGCCCTCGACGTGGTTGCGGTAGACGAAGCCGACGGCGCCGTTCTCGACGGCGTGGTAGTACTTCTCTCGGCGGTGGACGTATCGATCCGCGTAGCTGGGGATGTCGCTGCGGACCATGACGATCTTTCCCTCGAGGGCGGCGTCCTCGAAGTCCTCGGGAAGCCCGTAGCCCAGATCGACCAGCGGCGCCTCGACGCTATCGGCGGGGCTGCGCGGCAGTGCGATGCAGTCCTGGCTCGTCTCGCCCGCGACGATCGAACTCTCCTCCCGGCTCCAGCCCTGGATCTCGAAAGACTCGAGCCGGGCGCTTTCGGCACCGGCGTCTTCGAGCGCGTCGCGGGTCAGTTCGGCGGCCTCGCGCTCGCCCGCGCTGCCGGCCATCCGGTTGCCGATATCGACCAGGTCCTCGAGGTGGTTCCATCCGACGTCGCTAGTAAACAGCGAACCGATCCACGTTGTCATGTCCGAATCGTCACCCTACCGCCGGGTAACGGTATCGGCTTCGGCGGAGTTCGGTCGATCAGCTGACAGCTCGTCGCCGCAACCGTCCGGCGAGCGAGACTGTCTCCGTTAGCCGGGAGACACGAGGAACTGAATCTTTTTTACCCCGCTCCCACTCGGGGGTGGTATGCGGGAGACGCTTGCCGAGTGGCGGCCGGCCATCGACGAGGCGATCGCCGATCTCGTTCCGCGCGAGGTCGAGGGGGAGTACCTCGAGGACTTCTTCGGCGAGCCGACCTACGAGTACGACCCCGAGGGGATCCAGCGGGCGCTGTCGGACCCGCTCTGGGAGCTGCTCGATCGGGGCGGGAAACGCTGGCGGGCGGTGCTGTTTCTGGTCTTCGTCGACGCCTTCGGGGAGGACCCCGAGGACTACCTCCGCTACGCCTGCATCCCCGAAATACTGCACAACGGGACGATCATCGTCGACGACGTCGAGGACGAGGCTGCGATGCGCCGCGGGGAGCCCGCCCTGCACCACGTCTTCGACGAGGACGTCGCGCTCAACGCCGGCAACGCGATGTACTTCCTGCCGCTGAAGATCCTGACCAGAGAGCAGGCGGATCTGCCGGCCGACCGCCGGCTGGCCGCCTACGAGATGCTGATGGACGAACTCAACCGGACCCACCTCGGCCAGGGGATGGACATCTGCTGGCACAACGAGAGCGAGGTGCGGGTCACGCCCGAACAGTACCTCGAGATGTGTGCCTGCAAGACCGGCTGTCTGGGCCGGATCGTCGCCCGGCTGGCGGCGATCCTCACCGACCAGCCCGCCGACGTCGAGGAGGCAGTCGCCAGCTACGCCGAGCTGACAGCCGTCGCCTTCCAGATCGGCGACGACATCTTAGACGTCGAGAACTCGCTGGGTCGGGCCGGCGAGTTCGGCAAGGAGTTCGGCAACGACGTCCGGGAGGGAAAGAAGACCCTGCTGGTGATCCACGCCGTCGAGGAGAGCGACCCCGAGACCGCCCGCCGGCTCGAGGCGATCCTCGAGGCCGACGAGAACACCGACGAGGAGATCGGCGAGGCGCTGTCGATATTAGAGGAGGCCGGCAGCATCGAGTACGCCCGCGACCACGCCCTCGAGCTGGCCGCGGAGGCTCGCGCGGCGATCGACGGGCTCGAGTTCGACCCCGAGAACGAGCGCAAGCTCCGGGAGTTCACGGAGTTCGTCATCGATCGCGACGTCTGATACGGATTGCTGTACCGATTTCCCGGCGCAACCGCCGCCCGGGTCGCGGTTGCGCCGGAACTGACGTACAGTAAATCGTATGAGCTGACGCGGGTCGGTGTCTGGCCGCTATCGTCGAGTGGAAATCAGTAACCCTGTATATCGCCTCCGCCAACCCTCGAGCGTGACCACTGAATCGGACCGACCGACTCGCCGTCCCTCGGCGGGACGATCCTCGCTGCTCGGACTTCTCGTGGCAGCCGTCGCCGCGTCGGCCGTCGTCGGCGCGGTGCTGGGCTACGCGCTGTCGTCGTGGCGAGGGCTCGAGGACGTGACCCTCCTCGGGATCACGTTCGTCATCTCGGCGATGACAGGGGCGCTGTACGCCGGCGTGGCCGTCGGCGTCTTTCTGACGACGCTGGCGTTCGTATTCGCGTCGATCTCGCGCCTCGAGGACGACTGATCAGGCAGACTCTGCCTCGACGTAGATCCGGTCGGCCTCGGGAACCTCCTCCCGGATCGCGGCCTCGACGGCGTCGACGGTTCGCTCGAGGTCCGCCGTCTCGAGGTCCGACCGGAAGCGAACGTCACACGCCACGAGGACCGATTCCGGACCGAGGTGCATCGTTCGCAGATCGAGCAGTTCTTCGACGTCGTCGACCGCGCGGATCGCGTCGACGATCGTGATTCGCTCGCGGCGGGTCACGCCCTCGCCGACGATGAGGCTGCGGCTCTCCCAGGCCAGCGCCAGCGCGAGTCCCATCAACAGGAGCCCGATGACGATACTCGCCGCCGCGTCGTAGACGACCGCACCGGTGCGGTCGGTGAGGTAGATCCCGCCGATCGCGACCAGCACGCCGACGACCGCGACGAAGTTCTCCGTGGCCGCGGTGAGCAGCGAGGGGTCCTTGGACCGGCGGAACGTCTCGAACAGCGATCGAAAGCCCTTCGCCTCGCGCTCGGACCGCATCCCGCCGTAGGAGGTGTACAGCGCGTAGGACTCGAAGAGAAGCGCGACGCCGAGGACGACGTAGTTGATCGTCACGTCGGCGTCGTCGACAGATCCACCGGCGTCGAGCGCGGCGTACCCCTCCCGGACCGAAGCGAAGCCGGCGATCCCGAACAGGAGCACGGTGACGACGAACGCGAAGAAGTACTGCTCTTTCCCGCGGCCGAACGGATGTTTGCGGCTCGCACCTTCCTCGCTGAGACGGAACCCCAGTAACAGCAGCACTTGATTTCCGACGTCGCCAAGCGAGTAGTAGGTCTGGCTCAGCATGCTCACGTTGCCGGTGAGCAGGTAGGCGCCGAACTTCGCGATCGCGATCGCGAGGCTCGCGACGAGCGAGACGAGGACGACGAGACGCGTCGAGACCATCGACGTCGAAACGGATCACGCCGAGGGCGGAATACGTTCGGGTCGAGAAACCGCGATTCCGTCGCCGTTCAGGCTAACCCGATCTGCTCGCTGTAGGCGCCGTGTTCGGCCTCAAAGACGTCCATGATCTCGCCCATCGTGGCGTAGGCCTTCACCGCGTCGACGATGTACGGCATCGCGTTCTCGCCGCGATCGATCGCGTCCTGTAGTTCCTCGAGCGTCGCCTCGACCTCGCCGTCGTCGCGCTCAGCTTTGACGTCCTCGAGCCGACCCAGCTGGCGGTCGGCCGTCCCCTCGTCGACCTGGAGGATGTCGGGGCTGGTGTCCTCCTCGATCGTGTACTGGTTGACGCCGACGACGACCTCCTCGCCGCGTTCGACGCGTTCCTGGTACTCGTAGGAGGCCTCCTGGATCTCCCGGAGGAAGTACCCCCCGTCGATTCCCTCGAGGATGCCGTCGCGCACGGAGCCGTCGCCCATCTCGCGGATCTCCTCGATGTACTCCATCGCGCGCCGCTCGGTCTCGTCGGTCAGCGCTTCGACGGCGAAACTCCCGCCGAGCGGGTCGACGATGTCGGCGGCGCCCGACTCCTCGGCGATGATCTGCTGGGTCCGCAGCGCCACCCGAACCGCCTTCTCGCCCGGGAGCGCGAGCGCCTCGTCGAAGCTGTTGGTGTGTAACGACTGGGTGCCGCCGAGGACGCCAGCCAGCGCCTGGATCGTCACGCGGGCGACGTTGTTCAGCGGCTGCTGGGCGGTCAGGGACTGGCCCGCGGTCTGGGTGTGGAACTTCAGCCGCTTCGACTCCGCGCGCTCGGCGTCGTACCACTCGTCCATCACGCGGGCGTAGATCCGGCGGGCCGCCCGGTACTTGGCGATCTCCTCGAAGAAGGAGTTGTGGCAGTTGAAGAAAAAGGAGAGCCGCGGGGCAAAGTCATCGACGTCGAGCCCGCGGTCGATCGCGTCCTCGACGTAGCCGAAGCCGTCGGCCAGCGTGAAGGCCAGCTCCTGGACCGCGGTCGAACCGGCCTCGCGGATGTGATACCCCGAGATCGAGACGGGGTGGAACTTCGGCGTCTGTTCGGTCGAGAACTCGATCGTGTCGGTCACGAGGTCGAGCGAGGGCTCGGGCGGGATCACCCACTCCTTCTGGGCGATGAACTCCTTGAACATGTCGTTCTGGAGGGTCCCCCGAATCTCCTCCCGGGGGACGCCCTGATCGTCGGCCAGCGCGACGTACATCGCGTAGATCACCGGCGCGGAGGGGTTGATCGTAAACGACGTCGAGATCTCCTCGAGATCGATCCCGTCGAAGAGGATCTCCATGTCTCGCAGCGTGTCGACCGCGACGCCCTCCTTGCCGATCTCGCCCTCGCTCATCGGGTCGTCCGAGTCCAGCCCCATCAGCGTCGGCATGTCGAAGGCTACCGACAGCCCGGTCTGGCCCTCGTCGATCAGGTAGTGGAACCGTTCGTTGGTCTCCTCGGCGGTCCCGAAACCGGCGAACTGGCGCATCGTCCAGGTTCGCCCGCGGTACATCGTCGGATACGGACCACGGGTGTACGGTTCCTCGCCGGGAAAGCCGAGATCCTCGAGGTAGTCGAGATCGCTCACGTCCTCGGGCGTGTAGAGCCGGTCGACCTCGAGGTTCGAGACGGTCGCGAACCGATCCTGGCGCTCGCCGTGGGCCTCGAGCGTCGGCTCGAGGGTCTCCGCTTCCCACTCCTCGCCGGCCTGGCGGATCGACTCGAGATCCTCATCGTCGTACATGATCGTAATTTTTGCCGGACGATCCATTAAGGATTCCGGGTGTCTTCTACAGGTGCATCCGATCTCGGTCGGCCTCGACACGATCGAACGCCCAGTCGACGTCGACGACGCGCTTTGGCGGCCCGGAGAGCCCGTCCCGGCTGACGATCTCGAGGGTACGGTTTCGCGCGTCCGGGGTGAACGCCGCGGCGGCCATGACGCGGGCGACGTCGGCCCGGGGGATCGATCCCGCGACGGAGTCGCCGCCCTCGCCGACGACGATATCGCCGCAGGGCGGCTCGTTCGTGAGCCGCCCGGGCCGAACGATCGTGTAGTCGATCCCCGACCGGCGGATCGCCCGCTCAGCGTCGGCCTTCGCCTTCAGCGAGCCGCGGATGAGGAGTCTGGCCGGCAGCGGGAGCCCGGTTTTCGAGCTGCCGACGCCGATCGCGCTCTCGTGGACGAAGTGGGAGACCCCCTCGCTCACGGCGGCCGTCAGGAGGTTGCTGACACCGGTCCGGTCGACCAGCTTGCCGCCGACGGTGTGGCGGTAGCTCGGCGGCGTGCCGAGCGCACAGCAGACGACGTCGCAGCCCTCGACGGCCGCGACCGCGTCGCCGGGTTCGAAGAAGTCCGCGACGACGACCTCGTCGGCGCCGAGTCGCTCGAGGTGGTCGACGTTCGTGTACGACCGGGTCGTCGCGCGAACCGTGAGATCCGTCGGTCGGAGGACGGCCAGCAGTTCCGTCCCGGTGTCGCCGCTGGCTCCCGCGATGAGTACGTTCGCTGAACTGTCGTCGGTCATCGAACCGCGTACTCGCCCGAGCGGGAAAACCCTCACCAGTGATCAACGAGGCGGAACGTTCGGACTACTCCTCGCCCTGGAGCCGTTCGGTCGTCTGAACCAGCGGATGGCGTGCGTAGTCGACGACCTCGATATCGTCGATCCGCTCGAGACCCTCCTTCTTGGCCGTGCGGGCCATCCCGAGGTCGATCGGGTCGTCGATGACGATGACGTAGGCGTCCATCTCGTCGATCGAGAGGCGGTCGGCCGCGAGCACGCGGTGGTGGCCGTCGGCCAGCAGCAGGGTGCCGGCGTTGTCGATGACGACGAGCGGCTCGGCCAGCCCGTTCTCGAGTTCGTACCGTCGTCCCTCGAGTTCGTCGGCGTACACCCGCCCCTGTGTCGGGGTGAGCTCGGCGAGCGGGACCGTTCGCCGCTCCTGGCGCAGGTCGACGTCGTGGATCTGTTCTAAGGTGTTGACCAGCTTGCCGACCTTCTGGGGGGTCGCGCGCTCGATCTGGCTGCGGATCACGTCGGCGTTCGAGATGATGCCGACGAGGTTGCCCGCGTCGTCGACGACGGGCAGCTTCTGGATCCCCGAGCGCAGGATCACCCGGGCGGCGTCGGTGACCTTCATCTCGGGGTGGGCGACCAGCAGGTCCGTCGTCATCACCTTGAAGATCGGGTCGCCCTCGTCGGCCAGCAACAGATCGCGGGCGCTGATAAAGCCCTCCACGCGCCGGCGCTCGCAGACGGGAAAGCCGCTGTGGTTGTCAGTCTCGGCGATTCGGTTCGCGACCGCGCCGACGGTGGTGTCGGGCGAGACCGTCGCCACGTCGCGGGTCATGTAGTCTTTGACCTGGGGTTTGGCCCGGTCCGACGAAACGTCCATACCGCACCAACGCGACCCCCGTGCAAAAGCGCTGCCGTCGCCGCTATTCGGCGTCGGGCTCCTCGAGCGAGAACAGCACCTCGCTGGTCTGGGTGTAGGAGCCGACCGGCGTCCCCGGCTGGCTCTCGATCGCCTCGAAGAAGCGGTCCGTGATGACCTCCTCGACGACGCTGACGATCGAATCGACCTGCTCGTCGTCGGCGGTGCCGAGGATGCCGATCTCGAGTTGGGCGCCCGCCATGTCGGCGTGGCCGCCCGCGCTGCCGATCCGGTCGAAGGCGTCCCGCAGGGTTTCGCCGAGGTCGACGTCCGCGGCCCGGGATCGCGCGGAGACGAACACCATCTCCTCGATGAAGCCGAACACGAGCGACGTGTCGACGCCCTCCATGGTGAGCAGCCGGTCTGCCGCCTGGGGGAGGGCGTCGCGGTCGCCGATGCGGCCCGCGCTCGCGGCCGCGACCGAACCCCGCTGTTCCCGGTTCTTGATCGCTCGAGCGATCGTCTCCAGCGTCTCGCCCTCCAGGGAGGGCTGTTCGATCCGGCGGAGCACGTCGGTGTCGACGTGGGGCCACAGGGTCGCCGCGGCCTCGAAGTCGGCCGCCGAGACCTCCCTGGTGAACTCGTCGGTGTCGACGCGGATCCCGTACAGCAGCGCCGTCGCGACCGCCCGGTCGAACGCCGGCTCGAACCGCTCCAAGTACTCGGTCAACACCGTGCTCGTCGCGCCGGCGTGCTCCCGCAGGTCGACGTAGTCGCTCGGTACCGGCCCCCGCGGCGGGTGGTGGTCGATGACGATGTCGACGTGGAGGTCCTCCGGAAGCTGGTCGTTGACCCCCGGCCGAGAGTGATCGACCAGCGCGAAGGCGCCGTACTCGGAGAGCGACGCGTCGGGCTCGAGGTTTCGCAGATCGAGGTCGAGGACGTTGACCATCGCCCTGTTTTCCTGGTGGGAGATCTGGCCGAAGTAACAGGGATCGGCCGACAGACCGACCGACTCGGCGATCCCGGCCAGCGCGACCGCGCTCGCGATCGCGTCGGGGTCGGGGTTGTCGTGCATCACGACCGCGAGCGGGCCCTCGAGCCCCTGGAGGTGCCGTCGGAGCCGGATCGCCGCGTCGGCGGCCGAACTCGTCGCCTCCTCGAGAACGGCGTCGCCGAGCGCCAGTTCGGGGTCGACGACCCGATCCGCGAGCTCGTCGAACGTCGTCCGATCTTCGGGCGTGGGCTTCCCGCCGAGGTAGGCGACGATCGAGGCCGTCGGGAACCGCTCCCGGGCCCGCTCGAGGGCGATCCGGTTGCGGTCGGTGCGGTCCCCGGCGACGAAAACGACGCCCGGCCGGTCGATTCCCTCGAGGAGGTCGAGATCGGTCGGGTCGCCCGCTCGAGCCGGGATGCTCTCGTCGCGCAGCGTTTCGACGGTCTGTGCGTCCTCGGTGACGACGAGCAGCCGGCCGTCGCACTCGGGTAGCCGTGCGATCGTCTGGCGACCGACGGTGCCACACCCGAGTACGAGCCGGAAAACCATACGTCGGTGCTTGCGACCCCGTCGGGTAAAAGCTACCGGCTCGGACGATGCGGCGAACGGGGTCGAGAGAACGGAGAAATCGGGTTCGACCGCCGATCAGTTGATGGCGACGGTCGCCGCCTCGAGTGCGGCGTCGGCGATCGGGCCGAACACCGGCAGTGCGACGACGGTCAGCACGGCGGCGAAGACGATCGCCGCGTACAGACCCGTCGGCTTGGCGAGCGTGTTACGCTCGGTGACCGGATCCTCTATCCAGACGGCCTTGACCAGCCGCGCGTAGTAGTACAGTGAGAGCGCGCTGTTGACCACCAGCGCCGCGGCGACGATCAGCATCGCGCTGTTGGCCGTCGCCGCCTGGATCGCGCCGGTAAAGAGGAAGTACTTGCTCCAGAACCCGCCCAGCGGCGGGATGCCGGCGAGGCTGAACATGAAGATCCCGAGCGCGAAACAGGCGACCGGCGCCTGGTTCGAGAGCCCGTTGTAGTCCTCGAACGTGCGGCCGACGCCCCAGTACTCCGCGAGCGCGACGAACAGGAACGCACCCGTGTTCATGAAGCCGTAGACGAGCAGGTGCATCATCGCCGCACCCATCACGAGCTCGCCGCCGTCGGCCGAGAGGCCCGCGAGCCCGATCAGGGCGTAGCCGGCGTGGCCGATCGAGGAGTAGGCGAGCATCCGCTTGACGTTGTCCTGGGTCGCCGCGGCGAAGTTGCCCAGCGTCATCGTGACGATCGCGAGGATGATAAAGGCGACCGTCCAGTCGACGCCGATCACCGCGGTCGTCGGCTCGAGCGGGAACGCCGTCGTGAACACGCGAAAGGCGATCACGAAGCCCGCCGCCTTCGAGGCCGAGGAGAGGAACGCCGAGATCGGCGCCGGCGCACCCTCGTAGGCCTCGGGCGCCCAGAAGTGGAACGGGACGCTGGCGGTTTTGAACGCGAAGCCGCCGATCAGCATCAGGATACCCAGCCCGAGCAGGCCGCCGTACTCGCCGGCGCCCGCGAGGTTGTCGGCGATCGCCTCGAGCTGCAGGTGGCCGGTCGCGCCGTAGACCAGCGAGATCCCGTAGACGAAGATCGCCGACGAGAGTGCGCCGATCAGGAAGTACTTCAGGCCTCCCTCGACGCTGCCGCGATTGTCCTTGAGGATCGCGACCAGCGCGTACGACGGCAGGCTCGCCAGCTCGAGGGCGATGAAGATCGTCACGAGGCTGTTCGCGGCGGCCATCGCGGCCATCCCGGTCGCAGCGAGCATCATCAGCGAGTAGTACTCGGACTGGTAGCCGTGGTCGCCCATGTAGTCGTAGCTCGCCACGGCGACGAGCGCGGTGACGACCGAGACGACGGTCATGAAGAACAGCGCCATCTGGTCGACGACGAACTGGCCGCCGAACAGCTCGACGACGCCGCGACCGCCCGCCGCCGTCGGCGTGCCGACGCCGGCGATCATGAACCAGACCGCGACGCCGAGTGCCGCGAGCGAGCCGACCGCAGTCGTCCCCGCGAGCAGCGATCGGTTCTTCGTGTGCGGGTTGATGCTGTCGATGACGAACAGCAAGAGTGCCGTCGTCACGAGGATCAACGCCGGGGCAAGTGCGGCCCAGTCGGGGAGTTCGAACACCGCCACTACAGCTCACCTCCGTTCTCGAGGATCGGATCGACCGCGTCTGTAATCATCTCGAAGATCAGTTCGGGCGCGACGCCGAGGGCGATGATGATGCCGAGCAGCACGAACATCGGCGCGACGTCGTGCAGCGGCGCGCGACCCACGTCGTAGTCGGTTTCTAAGTGATACGGTCCGAAGACGGTCCGCTGGAGCGCAAACAGCAGGTAGCCCGCCACGATGACGATGCCGAACATCGCCAGCGAGGTGAAGACCTGCGAGTACGCCAGCAGCCCGGAGCCGAAGGCCCCGAAGAAGATGGCGAACTCGCCGAAGAAGCCGCTCATCAGCGGCAGGCCCATATAACCGAAGGCGCCGGCGACGAGGATGCCGACGGCGACGGGCATCCGGTCTGCCATCCCGGACATGTCCGTGACCATCCGGGTGTGGGTCGCGTTGTAGATGACCCCGACGGCCATGAACATCAGCCCGGAAATCAGTCCGTGAGAGACCATCTGGAAGGTGGCGCCACCGACCCCGAACTGGGTGTAGGCGACCAGCCCGAGGATGACGTACCCCATCGACGACACCGAGGAGTAGGCGACGATCCGTTTTAAGTCGGTCTGGGCCAGCGCGAGCATCGCGCCGTAGATGACGCTGATAACCGCGATCGCGGCGATCGGGATCGCGTAGGCCTCAACCTGGTCGGGGAACATCGTGAAGTTGAACCGCAGCAGGGCGTACGTCCCCATCTTCAGCAGGACGCCCGCCAGCAGCACCGACGCAGGGGTCGGCGCCTCGACGTGAGCGTCGGGCAGCCAGGTGTGGAACGGCACGATGGGCACCTTCACCGCGAATCCGAGGAACATCGCGACGAACACGACCGA
Source organism: Natronococcus sp. (assembly GCF_047921035.1). Lineage (NCBI taxonomy): Archaea > Methanobacteriati > Methanobacteriota > Halobacteria > Halobacteriales > Natrialbaceae > Natronococcus > Natronococcus sp. Next base: position 12,423 of record NZ_JBLRWX010000007.1, on the reverse strand, counting down.
AGCCAGCGCCGAGCCACCCAGACCAGCGAAGCCGTCGGGACCGCCCTCGAGCATCGCCGTCGCGACCTCGGGCAGCGCGAAGCTGGTGACGTCGCCGAGGGCGAACACGAGCGTGATGAACGCACCGAACATCAGCAGCGAGGCGACGTTCGTGTAGACGAAGAACTTGATCGCCGCGTACTTCCGGCGCGGGCCGCCCCAGACGCCGATCAGCAGGTACATCGGGATCAGCACGGCCTCCCAGAAGATGAACCAGACGAAGAAATCAAGCGCCGCGAAGACGCCGATCAGGTTCGCCTCGATGAAGAGCACGAGCCCGTAGAACTGCGACTCGCGCTCGTCGATCGGCGTCCACGAACTCATGATCGCCAGCGACGTCAAGATCGTCGTCAACACGACCAGCGGGAGGCTGATCCCGTCGAGGCCGACGAGCCACGAGATGGTGTACTCGCCCAGCTGGATCCACTCGTACTGGGACTCGAAAGCGAGTTCGCCGTCGAGTAAGGCGTTTCCGCTGCCGTCGAACGCCGTGAACATCCACAGGCTGAGCCCTGCGGGGATCAGGCTGATGGCGAAGGCCAGTTTGCCGGCGATACGATTCGGCGCGACGAACGTTACCAGCGCGCCGACCAGTGTAACCGCGAGTAGCGCTTCGATCATCATAGGAACCAGCCTCCGAGAACTCCGAGCACGATAACCAGGGCGATAAAGCCGGTTACGATCAGCGCCGCGTAGTTAGTCACGATCCCCGTCTGGATCCGCTTGACGCGATCGCTGCCGAACAGGCTCACCGACGAGACGCCGTTGACGGTGCCGTCGATGACGGTCTGGTCGAACCGGTCCGCGGCTCGAGCCAGCGGCAGGGTCAGTCCCTCCGCGAGCCAGACCTGGTACTCGTCCTGGTAGTAGTTGGACTCGATCGTCTCGCGAACGCTCCCGAGGCGCTCCTTGTGTGCGACCGGTTCGGGAACGTTGTACAGCTTCCAGGCCAGGCCGGCACCCGAGAAGGCGAGCAGCAGGGACAGCCCCGCCGCGACCAGCACCGTCGTCGACTCGGTGCCGATGAAGCCGGTGTCGTAGACGGCCGCGAGCGCGTCGGTGTAGGCGGCGTAGTTCGTCCCCTCGACGCCGCCCTCGAGCCAGGACTCGAGGAACGTGAGTTCGATCCCGGTGAGCTTGTACACCGGCGCGAGGTTCGCGACGCCGGCGACGAGCGCGAGCACGCCCAGCGTCGCGAGCGGGAACTTCACCGCCCAGCCGACCGGATGCGGGTTCTCGGCGGTATCGGTTCGGGGTTCACCGTGGAACGTCAGGAACACCATCCGGAAGGTGTAGAAGCCGGTGAAAAAGACGGCGAGCAGTCCCATCGCGTAGGCCGCCATGATCAGGGGCTGCTCGAGGCCGACGATCAGGGCGTCGTACAGAATTTCGTCTTTCGACCAGAAGCCCGAGAACGGAACGATCCCGGCAAGCGCGAGCGCGCCCGCGAGGAACGTGTAGTAGGTGACGGGTGCCTTGTCCTTCAGGCCGCCCATCTTCCACATGTCCTGTTCGTGGTGCATGAGGATGATGACGGCACCGGCCCCGAGGAACAGCAGGGCTTTGAAGAACGCGTGGTTCATCAGGTGGAAGACCCCGGCGACGTAGCCGCCGACGCCCAGCCCGAGCATCATGTAGCCGTACTGGCTGATCGTCGAGTACGCCAGCACCTGCTTGATGTCGTCTTTGACGACGCCCATCGTCGCCGCGAACAGCGCGGTGAAGCCGCCGACGAAGGCGATAATCGCCATCGCGGTCGGCGAGAGGGCGTAGTAGCCGAACATCCGGGCGACCAGGTAGACCCCGGCCGCGACCATCGTCGCCGCGTGAATCAGCGCGGAGACGGTGGTGGGACCCTCCATCGCGTCGGGCAGCCAGGTGTGAAGCGGGAACTGCGCGGACTTGCCGATGACCCCGCCGAGCACGAGCAGTCCGGTGATCGTCACCCAGGTCTCGGCGTCGAAGCCGAACAGCTGGCCACCGTCGTCGATAGCCGTCTCGGCTGCGGCGACAAACGAGTCGTCGCCGGCGAACTGCAGCGTGCCGAACGTCGCCGCGATGGCGACGACCCCGATCAGGAAGAAGTAGTCACCGAAACGGGTGACCAGGAACGCCTTCTTCGCGGCCGACGGCGCCGAACGCGTGCGGAACCAGAAGCCGATCAGCAGGAACGAGCACAGCCCCACCAGCTCGAAGAACATAAAGGCCATCAGCAGGTTGTCCGCGTAGACGAACGCGAGCATGCTGAACGTAAACAGGCCGAGGCCGGCGTAGTACCGCGGGAGGCCGGTCTCGCCCTCGGCGTTCATGTACTCGAGGCTGAAGACGTGGACGAGGAAGGCGATCAGCGAGACGATCACGAGCATCAGCGCGGCGAGCGGATCGATCAGGATCCCGAACGTGAACTCGATACCCTCACCGACCTCGCCGGCGGCGTCGCCGGCCGCCCACGTGAACAGCGTCTCGTGATAGTATCCTTCTTCGCCGCCCGCGACGGCCGCCAGCATCGCCAGCGAGAGGGCCAGTGAGCCAGCCGTCGCGACGATGCCCGGGATCGCCCCCTTCTTCGGGAGTTTCGGCCCGAAGGCGAGAGCGATGACGAACGCCGCAAGCGGGAACAGCGCGATCGCCGGTGCGTAGTCGAATAACCCTTCCATCTTACCACCTCATCGTCGTCGGAACCGTGACGTCGACGTCACGGAAGTTGCGGTACAACACCAGGATGATCCCGAGCCCGATCGCGACCTCCGCGGCGGCGAGCGCCATCGTAAACAGCGCGAAGATCTGTCCCGTGAGGTTGCCGTGGTAGAGCGCGAACGCGATCAGGTTGATGTTCGCCGCGTTCAGCATGATCTCGACGGACATCAGGAACATCAGTGCGTTTCGACGCGTCAGGATGCCGAAGAGGCCGATGGAGAACAGCGCCATCGACAGCAACACGAAGTACTCGATGGGAACGTTCACCGCCGGTCACCTCCCTCCGAGCGGGACGACGCGTCCTCGGCGCCGCCGTCGGTCGCCGCGGGACGAGCGCTCGCCGAGTCGCCGGTCGAGACGCTCGAGAGCGCCGCGACGGGTTCGCCCTCGGTCTCGCGTTTCGCGAGCACGAGCGCGGCGTCTAACGCGGCGTCGAGAACGACCGCGACCAGCAGGAACGAGGCGAGGAACGGCTCGGTGTTCCCGATCGACCCCTCCGTCGACTGCAGCGCCGTGAAGTCGAACAGCGCGTAGCCGATCTCGGAGGTGACCGAGATCCCCTCGGGGAAGCCGACCATCTCGTCGGCGAAGCCGGTGTTGAGCGCGATCATCGCCATCACGCCGAACAGCGCGACGGCGAGGATGCCGGGCAGCAGCGACTCGCCGAGCCGGAGCTGCGGTCCGTTCGTCATGTCTGTACCACCTCGTCGGTTTCGGTCTCCGCGTCCGCGTCGTCGCGCTGGGTCAGCATCACGGCGAACGTGATGAGGATGAGCACCCCGCCCACGTAGACGAGGATCTGCATCATGGCGACGAACTCCGCCGCCAGCATCACGTAGTAGACCGCAACGCTGACCAGCGTCACACCGAGCATCAGTGCCGAGTGCCACGGGTCGGCAAGCAACACGACGCCGAGCGCGCTGGCGAGCGTGACGAACGCGAACAGCGCGAACGCGATCAGCTCATATGTCATTGTTGTGAGTGTCTGCCCGTTCTCGGGACGGGCGGCCCGATTACTGGTAATCGACCTCTCCTTCACCCTCGCCGATCCACGCGCCCCGGTCGGGTTCGCGCGACTCGAGCGGGTCGATGTCCTTGTACCACGGGACGGCCTTCAGCTGTTCTTTGTTGTACACCAGGTCGTGTTTGGTGTCGCCCGTGAACTCGAAGTTCTGGGTGAGCAGGATGGCGTCGACGGGACAGACCTCCTCGCAGAGCCGGCAGTAGATACACTGGCCGATGTGGAGGTTGTACTGTTCGCCGTTTCGCTGGTCGTCCATCACGATCTGGATGGTGTCGTTCGGACAGACGTTCTCACACTGGCGACACCAGATGCAGCGCTCCTGGCTGAACTTGTGGACGCCCCGAAACCGCGGGGAGACGTCCGGTGCAGTCTCCGGATACTCGACGGTGAACGTCGAGCCGTCCAGCGCGTGTTTCATCGTCGTTGCCATCGATTTGAGTAGCCCGATCATTGGATGATCCCCACGATTACCGCGGTCAGGATGAGATTCGCAAACGAAAGGACGAGCAGGCCCTTCCAGCCGATCTCGATCAGCTGGTCGACCCGAACTCGCGGCACCGCCGAGCGGAGCCACTGGGTCAGCAGGAAGACGCCCCAGATCTTGACGAGGAACCAGACGATCCCGAGCGCCTCGGGACCGGGTCCGGCGGGGCCGCCGAGGAAGATCGTCGCGATGATCGCCCCGCCGAGGAAGATGTGGAGGAACTCGCCAAGGTAGATCAACACGAAGTACACCGAGGAGTACTCGGTCTGGTAACCGGCGACGATCTCGGTCGGCGCCTCCGGCGTGTCGAAGGGGTTGCGGCCGACCTCCGCGAAGTTCGCGAGCAGGAAGAGCACGAACGCGAACGGGTTGACGATCGCGAACCAGGCTGGAATCGCGAACAGCCCGAGATCGACCAGCGGCTGGTTCTGGACGGCGACGATCTCGCTCATCCGGAGGCTGCCGGTGAAGATCACGACCGACATCCCGGTGACGACGAGCGGGATCTCGTAGGCGACGTTCTGTGCCACGGCACGGAGACCGCCGAGCATCGAGTACTTGTTCGCCGACGAGTAGCCGGCCATCACCAGGCCGAGACTCGCGATGCCGGCGACGGCGAAGACGAAGACGAGACCGACCTCGGGGTCGGCGAGGTGGAGGCCGCTTCCCATCGGGATGACGGCAAAGCCCAGTAGCGCCGAGGAGGCGACGACGATCGGTGCGAGGTCGTAGGCCGGCCGATCGGCGTTCTCCGGGATGATGTTCTCCTTCGAGAGCAGCCGGACCGAGTCGGCGACGATGATCAGCAGTCCGGCGGGTCCGAGCCGGTTGACGGCGATCCGGTCCGTGAACGCGGCGGTGATCTTCCGTTTCGCCCACGGGCCGGCGACGCCGGTCATCGCCAGCATCAGGTTGCCGATGACGAACGCGGCGAGAAACGCCGCGAGCAGTTCGCCGGCGAGCCCGAACTGATCCAGCCCGGTCAGATCGCCGATCCGCTCGGGGAGCAACACCGTATCCGCCTGCAGGAGCGTCCCCTCGATCATCGATCCACCTCTCCGAGCACGATGTCCAGGCTGCCCAGCGAGGCGATCAGGTCCGGAATAAAGTCACCTTCGCTGATCTCCTCGAGCGCCGAGAGGTTGTGGAAACACGGGCTGCGGATCTTGAACCGGCCGGGCTTGTCGGTGCCGTCCGAGCGAATGTAGATGCCGAGTTCCCCTTTGGCACCCTCGACGGCCCGGTAGACCTCCGTGTCGGGATCGGGCTTGAGCGTCCGGGGGACGTTGGCCTGGATCTCGCGGTCGTCCTCGGGCCACTCCTCGAGCAGGTCGAGACACTGCTGGATGATCTTCGCGGACTCCTCGACCTCCTCCATCCGGCAGAGGACGCGGGCGTAGTTGTCACAGCCCTGTCGGGTGATGACGTCCCACTCCAGGTTCTCGTAGTAGCCGTAGGGGTCGTCCCGCCGGAGGTCGTAGTCGATCCCCGAAGCGCGGGCGACCGGTCCCGTACAGCCGTAGTCCTTGGCGACGTCGGGCTCGAGGACGCCCGTGTCGTTACACCGCACCTGGAAGATCTCGTTGCCCGTCACGAGGTCGTTGTACTCGGTGATCTTCGCGGGCAGCTCGTCGAGGAAGTCCCGGGTCTTCTCGATGAACTCCTCGCGGGGTTCGGGCAGGTCCCAGGCGACCCCGCCCAGCCGGAAGTAGTTGAACATCAGGCGCTGGCCGGTCAGATCCTCGAGGATGTCCTGGACGACCTCGCGGTCGCGGAACGCGTACTGGAAGACGGCGGTGAAGTCGCCGTAGACGTCCAGACAGAAGGTGCCGAGCGCGAGGAAGTGGGAGGCGATCCGGCAGAGTTCGGCGCCCATCGTCCGGATGATCTGAGCGTACTCCGGAACCTCGATGTCGGCCAGATCCTCCGCGACCCGGGCGTAGGCCCACTCGTTGAGCAGACCGGCGGAGACGTAGTCCCACCGGTCCGGGTAGGGCATGATCTGGTGGCGGTAGGTGCCCTGCTGGCACATCTGCTCCTCGCAGCGGTGGAGGTAGCCGACGTCGGGGTCGACGTCGACGACGGTCTCGCCGTCCAACACCGTCTTGACGTGGAGCACGCCGTGGGTCGCCGGATGGTGGGGGCCGATGTTGAGGAACATCGTATCGGACTCCTCGTCGTGGTGGTCCGGCTGGATCGGGTTGGCGTGCTCGGCGAGGGTGACGACCTGTGGCTGTTCCTGGTCGTAGTCCTTCGAGAGGGGGTGGCCCTGCCAGGTTTCCGGCAGGAGGATCCGTCGCGGATCCGGGTGGCCCTCGTAGTCGATCCCCACCAGGTCGAACGCCTCCCGCTCGTGCCAGTCGGCCGTGCGGAAGACGGGTTCGGCCGACTGACTGACCGGGTCGTCGACCGACGTCGGAACGACGACCGACACCTCCTGGGTCGGGTCGGCGTACTTTTTCATGTGGTAGATCGACTCGTAGCGGTCCTCGTACTGCTGTGCGGTCAGACAGGAGAGGTGGTCGAAGCCGGCCTCGTCGCGCAGGTCGAACAGGACGTCCTGAACGTCGTCCGGCCGGATGACGAACCCCGGCGCGTTCAGGTGATCGTCGCGTCTGAGCGCGCGGTCGCCGATCAGCGCCTCGAGTTCGTCCTCGGTGACCTCCGGCGTCCGTCGTTCGAGTTCCGTGCTCATGGCGAATCAGCCCAGTTGTACCGCATGACGAGGTCCTCCTCGTCGATGTCGTCCGCGAGTTTCTGTACGAGTTCGTCCTTCGGCAGGTCGCCAAACTGCTCGAGTTCGTACGGTTTGACGACGACGGGGGAGGTCTCGCCGTTTCGGATCCGCTCTTGCAGTTTGGCGACGCCGTAGATCAGCGCCTCCGGGCGGGGCGGGCAGCCGGGGACGTGGATGTCGACGGGAATGATCTCCTCGGCGCCCTTGACGACGTTGTACCCCTCCTGGAAAGGACCCCCGGAGATCGTACACGACCCCATCCCGACGACGAACTTGGGTTCGGGCATCTGATCGTAGACCCGCTTCATCCGCGGGCCGAACTTCGAGACGATCGTTCCGGGCACGATCATCACGTCGGCCTGCCGGGGTGACGCGCGCGGAACCCCCGCACCGAAGCGGTCGAGGTCGTGTTTGATCGCGTACGTGTGAATCATCTCGATGCTACAGCAGGCGATCCCGAACTGCAGCATGAACATCGAGTTCCCCCGAACCCAGTTCATGAACTGGTCGAACTTCGTGAGGATGAACGGCGACGCGCCGAACGCCTCCCGAAGCTTCGAGTTGAATCGATCGTCGGGGCCGGCACCCATCCGCGCCTCGCGAGTGTCGGTCGACGGGGCGGTACTGTCGTAGATCTCTTGGCGTGGTTTGTCACTACTCATGGTCGATCAGCTCCGGCTTCGACCTGCTCTGGCGTTCGCGCCCACTGAACGGCGCCGGTGCGCCACGCCCAGGCGAACCCGATCAGCAGGATGAAGACGAACGCCAGCATCGGACCGAGCGCGTGGACGAGGCCGTACTCCTCGGCTGCGAGCGCATCCTGGTAGACGACCGCCCACGGAAACAGCAGGACGGTTTCGATGTCGAAGACGAGAAACAGAAGCGCAACCATGTAGTACTGGATGTTGAATCGGATGCGCGTCCCGCCGGTCGGCACCTCGCCACTCTCGTAGGTGGCACGTTTGCTCGTTTCGGGGACGCTCGGCCGCAGGAGGTACGATACCGCCATCATCCCGAACGGTATCAGCAGTCCCACGAGCGCGAGCGCGCCGATAGCGATCCAGTCATTCATCTCGGTAACGTCCGAAGCTTCTGACCCCACGCATATAAGGGTTGATTCTCGCCGTTTCGGCCGGTAGGAGCATCAGCATCCGTTTTCGTCGCTCGTGGTTCCCGCCGAAGGATCGTCAACACAACTCCTGGCCCGTTCATCACCGAAGAATCCGCGATTCCTGCGTGGGACGGCCCCGAACCAACAGCCCCAACGGTGACGCTGTCGGTCGGCTACTCGCTCGAGAACTCCGCAGTGCCCCGGTCATGGAGCCGTCGGGAGACCTCACCGACCTCCTCCCGCAACCCGTCGTGGTACTCGAGGAGCCGCTCCCGAACCGGCTCGTGCTGGCGGGCGAGGATCTGTGCGGCCGACAGTGCGGCGTTGAAGGACTTGCCGGCGTCGACCGCGACCAGCGGCGCGCCAGTCGGCATCCCGATGACGCTGTCGACGGACTTCTCCTGGACGGGAACGCCGATCACCGGCAGCGGGTAGGCGATCGACGCGGTCATGTTCGGCAGGTCCGCGGACTTGCCGCCGGCACCGGCGATGATTACCTCGAGCCCGCGGTCCTCGGCCGTCTCGGCGTAAGCGGTCATCAGCTCCGGCGTGCGGTGGGCCGAAGTCACGTACGTCTCGAACGTAAAGCGCGCCTCGGGCGGGTTCTCGTAGTCGGTCTGCTCCTCGAAGCCGAGTTCGTCGACGAACGCGTCGTAGGCCCCGCGGCGCCGTCCGCCCGTGGACATCACCTCGAGGTCGGAGTCGCTGCCCATGACGATGCCGACGTCGGGCGTCTCGTCGTCGGGCAGGTCCAGTTCGGCCTCGCGGTGCAGGCGATCGATCAGCTCCTCGACGGTGTCGCTCATGATAGGCAGTGCTGGTTACTCCGACGTGAACGTGACGGAGCGCTCGAGTTCGCGCGCGGTCTCGAGTAGCTCGTCGGTCGTCTCGCCTTCGCGTCCGGCGATCGTGACGTGGCCCATCTTCCGCAGCGGTCGAACCTGTCGCTTTCCGTACCAGTGGAGGTTCGCCGCGGGCGTCTCGAGGATGCGATCGACCCCTCGAAGCTCGGCGTCTCGCGACTCTTCGACGTCGCCGAGCAGGTTCACCGAGACGGTCGGCGAGCGCAGGTCGGTCGCCGCCAGCGGCCAGCCCAGGACGGCTCGAGCGTGCTGTTCGAACTGCGAACTCTGTGCGCCCTCGATCGTCCAGTGCCCCGAGTTGTGGGGACGGGGGGCGATCTCGTTCAACAGCACCTCCCCTTCGGTCGTTTCGAACAGTTCGATTCCGTACACGCCTCGCCCGTCCATCACCTCGAGAACGTCCTCGGCGACCTCCCGGGCTCGCTTCTCGACGGCCTCGTCGGAGCCCGTGGGAACGATCGTCTCTCGCAGGATCTCGTCCTCGTGGACGTTCTCGCCGATGGGGAAGGCGGCGGTCTCGCCGCCGCCCTTGACCGCGATCACCGAGATCTCGCGCTCGAAGTCGACGAACGACTCGACCATCGCGGGGCCGGCGACCGACTCGAGAGCGTCTCCGGCGTCGGCCTTCGATTCGACGGGGACGTTTCCGCGACCGTCGTATCCCCCGGTACGAGCCTTCAGCATGACGGGCGCGCCGTAGTCGTCGATCGCCATCCGAATGTCGTCGGCACCTTCGACCGCCCGGAACGGGGGAACGGGAACGCCCGCGTCCTCGAGGGCGCGCTTCTGGACGAGTTTGTCGTGGATCGTCTCGAGGGTCGCGGGATCGGGGTGGACCGGGGTCCCCGAGTCCTCGCTGACCCGGTCGAGGACGTCCTGGTCGGCCAGTTCGATCTCGAAGGTGAGGACGTCGGCTCGCGCGGCGAGCTCCCGAATGCCGGCCTCGTCGTCGAAGTCGGCGACGATCTGATCGCGTGCGACCGGTGCGGCCGGGCAGTCCGGCGTCGGATCGAGCACGACGACCTCGACGCCGAGCGGCGCGGCCGCCTCGGCGAGCATCCGTCCGAGCTGTCCGCCGCCGACCACGCCGAGCGTCGGTCCCGGGGTCCGTAGCGTCGTCATTGTGCGGCGGTTGTTCGTGCCGGCGCTTAAATATTCTCAATCCTGTCGATTTCGCGCCCCCTTTCGGGCGTTGATCTGCACATTCGTGTGTATTATTCGCCAGGGGAACCGACCAGCACCGAGTGCGACCGCCGCCGACTTGCGGCGAGCTATCGGCGCGTGAAACGCCGGCCCCGAGGACAGAAACGGCGCAGCGTCCGCCGAGAACGGTACCTCTTTGAACTCCCCACCCGACCGCTCGAGTATGACCACGCTCGGACTGGTGGTCGCGGAGTTCAACCGAGAGATCACCGAGCAGATGGAAGCCGCCGCCCGCGAGACCGCCGACGACGCCGGCGCCGAGGTGTACGAGACGGTTCGCGTCCCCGGCGTCTACGACGCACCGCTGGCAGCCGACCGACTCGCTCGCCGCGAGGACGTCGACGCCGTCGCCGTGATCGGCACGGTCATCACCGGCGACACCGACCACGACCAGGTGATCACCGACGCGGCCGCACAGCGACTCTCCGACGTCAGTCTCGAGCGTGACACACCCGTAACGCTCGGCGTTACCGGCCCCGGCATGTCCGCCGCGGAGGCGCGCGAACGCGTCGACAACGCGGCGAAGGCCGTCGACGGCGCGCTGGATCTCGTCGCCGAGCTACCCGACCCAGATCAACGATGACGATGGAATTCACCGACCGTCTGACCCGAGTCGAACCGTCCGCAACGCTCGCAATCTCCGCGCTCGCGACAGAACTGGAGAACGACGGCGCCGACGTCGTCGACCTCTCGGTCGGCGAGCCCGACTTCCCTACGCCCGAAAACGTCGTCGAGGCCGGCAAGGATGCGATGGACGCCGGCCACACCGGCTACACGACCTCGGCGGGGATCATCGAGCTGCGCGAGGCGATCGCCGAGAAGCTCGCCGAGGACGGCCTCGAGCACGGCCCCGACGAGATCATCGTCACGCCCGGGGCGAAGCAGGCTCTCTACGAGATCGTTCAGGCCCTCGTCCAGGACGGCGACGAGGTCGTCCTGCTCGATCCCGCGTGGGTCTCCTACGAGGCGATGGTCAAGATGGCCGGCGGCTCGCTGTCGCGGGTCGACCTCTCCGAGACCGACTTCCAGCTCGAGCCCGCCCTCGAGGACCTCGAGGCCGCGGTATCGGACGACACCGAGCTGCTGATCGTCAACTCGCCGTCGAACCCCACGGGCGCCGTCTACTCCGACGAGGCGCTCGAGGGCGTCCGCGACCTCGCCGTCGAGCACGACATCACGGTGATCTCGGACGAGATCTACAAGGAGATCACTTACGGTGTCGAGCCCACGAGCCTGGGAACGCTCGAGGGGATGGCCGACCGCACTGTCACGGTCAACGGCTTCTCGAAGGCCTACTCGATGACCGGCTGGCGGCTGGGCTACTTCGCCGGCCCCGAGGAGCTGATCGACCAGGCCGGTAAACTGCACAGCCACTCCGTTTCCTCGGCCGTCAACTTCGTCCAGCACGCCGGGGTCGAAGCGCTCGAGAACACCGACGAGGCCGTCGACGAGATGGTCGCCGCCTTCGCCGAGCGACGGGACCTGGTCGTCGACCTGCTCGAGGGCCACGGCGTCGACGTCGCGGTCCCCGACGGCGCGTTCTACATGATGCTCCCTGTCTCGGAGGACGACCAGGAGTGGTGCGAGGGCGCGCTCGAGGACGCCCACGTCGCCACCGTCCCCGGCAGCGCGTTCGGCACGCCGGGGTACGCCCGCATCTCCTACGCCGCGAGCGAGGAGCGCCTGCAGGAGGGGATCGAGCGACTGGCCGACGAAGGCTACCTGTAACGCCGTCACCGATCCCGATTTTCGCGGATCCCAGTCGATTTTGTCTGTTGACCTAGCTTTACGTACGATAGCGAGGTCAACGGCGGTATGGACTGTCCAACGTGTGACAAGTCCCTCCAGTCGGAGCGCGGAATGCGACAGCACCACACGAAAGTACACGGAGAGCCGCTACCAAACCGAACCTGTAAGGGCTGTGAAACGGAGTTCTATGACCCGAAGGCTCGCCGGAAGTTCTGCGACGACTGTAATCCGAACGGGGGGGAACACAACGGAAACTGGAAAGGAAAGCGGGAAGAAACGACTTGCAAACGGTGTGACGAGACGTTCGAGTTCTATCCGTCGGACAAGAAAGGAGTGTACTGTCCGGAATGTGTGGAAGCATCGTCCGAGTTTCTCGGAGAACCGTACTACGAAGTGCACGAGATCGAGCGGACCAAAAAAGTCTGTGAGTTTTGCGGTAGAATAATAGACGTCCTTCAGTCTCGAGCCGATAGATATCCTGTGAGGTTCTGCAGTCACAACTGTCTATCCCTCTCG
>NZ_JBLRWX010000006.1:0-67285 GCF_047921035.1 Natronococcus sp. | reverse complement strand
GCTAGACGAGCGCCTCGAGGTCGGTCGGTCGCTCGAGCAGCCGGTACTCGCCGTCGTCGTACTCGAGGACGCCCTCGTGGCGGAGGTGATCGAGGTGGGCGTAGGCCTCGCCGGGGCCGTGGACGATGTGGATCCCCTCGAGGTCGCCAAAGAGGTGGGCGCTGACCGTCCAGGCGTCGGCCGGGCCGTGCTCCTCGAGGACGTCCAGGACGTTCCCGGTTCGCTCGCGGTGGTGCTCGAGGATCGTCCCCGCGCGCTCGGAGGGGTCCTCGATCGGGTCGCGGTGGCCCGGCCAGACCCGGTCGTACTCCCGGTCGATAAACGACCGCAGCGTCTCGGCGTACTTTTCGAGGGGACGGTCGACCCGGACGTCCGCGCCGCCGACGTTGGGGGTGTAGACGGGGAGGACGGTATCGCCGACGAACGCCTCCGAAGCGGTGCCGTCGGTCGACGCTCCCTCCTCGATCTCGAAACAGCACAGTCCCGCCGCGTGGCCGGGTGCGTGGACCGTCTCGAGGGTCCGCCCGCCGACCTCGAGGACGGTCCCGTCCTCGATGGGGGTCGGTTTCGCGGGCGGTCCCTCGATGTGGGCCGCACCCTCGAGAAACGAGCGCAGTTCGTCGCGGGGCTCCTCGGGGAGTCCCCACTCCTCGAGGAGCTCCTCGCGGCGGTCCTCGAGGGCGGCGACGGCCGCCTCGTCCTGTTCGATCAGGGGGGCGTCGGCCTCGTGGACGTACACCGTCGCGCCGCCCTCGCGTTGGATCTCGCCGGCCAGTCCGGCGTGATCGACGTGGAAGTGCGTGAGTACGATATCGTCGACGTCGGCGAACTCGTAGCCCCGTTCGGCCAGCCCGTCCCGGAGATCGGTCCGGATATCGTCGGTCGCGACCCCGGTGTCGACCAGCGCAAGTTCGTCGGTCTCGTCGTCGGCGAGCACGTAGGCGTTGTTTCGGCCCTCGAACTCCTCGTTGCCCAGCGTGATCCTGTCCATACGGGGGTGTCACTCGTCGATCGGTGATAACTCGAGTGGTACCGGAACGCGAGTCAGGAATCCTCGTTTCGGCGCTCCTCGGCGATCGTCGCGAGACGCTCGAGTTCCCGCTCGGCGTCCGGCGACCGCCGGTGCTGGGGCGACGTGATCGCGTCGCCCGTCCCCCCGATGCGTCCGTCGGGGTCCTCGACGGCGAGCCACTCGCGGAGTCGGTCGATCCCGGCTCGAAGCATACCGATTCGTTTCGTGACGACCGACGAAAAGTGTTGTTGCAGTGATCGTTCCTCGAGGGCGCGGCCCGTTCGTCGCTTCGCGCTCGGTCCGCTTACTCGAGTTCCGCCCGCAGCAGCTGGTTGACGTCGCCCGGATCCGCGCTGCCGCCGGTCTTTTGCATCACCTGACCGACCAGGAAGTTGATCGCGCCGTCGTCACCGGACTCGTAGTCGTCGACGGCCTCGGGGTTCTCCTCGACGGCCTCGACGACCGCCTGCTGGACCTCGTCCTCGCCGGTCTTGCCCAGGCCTTCCTCCTCGACGATCTCGTCGGGGGCCTTCCCGTCGTCGAGCATCGACCTGAGGACGGTCTCACGGGCGTTTTTCGCCGTGATCTCGTCCTCCGCGACGAGTTCGACGAGTCGAGTGACCTCCTCGAGCCGTCCCTCGATGTCCGTGATCTCCATGTCGCGGTAGTTGAGTTCGCCCAGCAGGTTGTCCGCGACCCACGTCGCCGCCAGATCGGGATCGTACTCGCCGGCGACGTCCTCGTAGAAGTCCGCGACCTGCTTGGTCGAGGTGAGCTTGGAGGCGGCCTCGTCGCTCAGGCCGTACTCCGCCTCGAAGCGCTCCCGGCGGGCGGTCGGCAGTTCGGGGATGGCGATCTCCGCCTTCCAGCCCGAGACCCGCAGCGGCGGGAGGTCGGCCTCTTCGAAGTACCGGTAATCCTTCTCCTCCTCCTTCGAGCGCATCGAGACCGTGATCCCCCGCGATTCGTCCCAGTGGCGGGTCTCCTGCTCGACCGCGCGCCCGCGCTGGATGGCGTTCTTCTGGCGGGTTTCCTCGTAGGCCAGGGCCTTCTGGGCGCCCTTGTGGCTCGAGATGTTCTTGACCTCGGTGCGGTTGGCCGCGGCGAGGGCATCCGGACCGATCTCGGCGACGTCGTCGCTCTCGATCTCGTCTTCGGGAATGATCGAGAGGTTGGCGTCGATCCGCAGGCTGCCGTCCCGTTCGGCGTCGAAGACGCCCAGGTACTCGAGGACCTCCTCGAGTTCCGAGAGGAACGCCCGCACCTCGTCGGGGCTGCGGAAGTCGGGTGCGGTGACGATCTCCATCAGCGGCGTCCCCGCACGGTTGTAGTCGACCAGCGTGTACTCCGCGGAGTCGATGCCGCCGCCGCCCCCGACGTGTTGCAGGCTTCCCGGGTCCTCCTCGAGGTGGGCCCGTTCGATCGCCACGGTACGGCGGTCGCCCTCGACGGAGATCTCGAGTTCGCCCGCCTGACAGATCGGCTCGTCGTACTGGGTGATCTGGAAGTTCTTGGGCAGGTCGGGGTAGTAGTAGTTTTTCCGGTGGAACCGCGTCTCCTCGGGGATGTCGGCGTCGATCGCCTTCCCGATCTTGACCGCGGCCTCGACCGCGCCCTCGTTGAGCACCGGGAGCGCCCCGGGCAAGCCGAGACAGACCGGGCAAACGTTCTCGTTGGGTTCGTCGGTCGGCTCGGTCGAGCAGCCACAGAAGATCTTCGTGTCGGTCTCCAGCTGGACGTGGACCTCGAGGCCGATGACGGTGACGAGGTCGCCCTGCTGGACGGTCTGGGCAGTCATTGCACCTCGGTTCGGGCCGATGGGGGTAAAACGTAACGGGACGGGCTCGAGGGATCCGATCGGCGGAGGGGGCGACGAACGGAAGCGCCGCTCGCAAACGAGTGTACGGGATCGACACCGGTCGTTTCCAGCGTTCGAGTCACTCTCCTGAACAGAACAGCCAAATGGTCGCGGCCGAACAACCAACTGATGAGCGTCGAATCTGTTCCCGCCGTCGAGCGGTTCGAGACCGCGCTCGCCGACCTCGACGTCCCGATCACTCGTACGGCACCGACCGGGGAGGCGTTCGAGGACGTCCTCCGAACCGTCGTCACCGATCCCGACGCCGTCGTCGGAACGCCCCTCCCGTTCGAATCGGTGTCGCTTCCCGACTGGGTCGACGACGAGCCGACGCCCGGCGCCCTCGAGTCGGCCACGACCGGCGTCACCGCCGCCTCGCTCGGGATCGCGGCGTACGGCAGCGTCGTCCTCCCGTCGACGCCCGAGGGTAGCGAACCGGTAAGCCTCTTTCCGGAACACCACGTCGCCGTGCTCCGGCGGAGCGACCTCGTCGCGGACATGCCGACGGCGATCGAACGCCTCGGGCCCGTGCTGCGCGAGGGGGGCAGCGCGATCGTCGCGACCGGTCCCAGCGCGACCGCCGACATGGGAGCGCTCGTGAAAGGTGCCCACGGGCCGAAGGCGGTCCACGTCGTCCTGCTCGGGGACGGCGAGGGCGACGACGCGACGGGGGGTGACGGCTCGTGAGCAGCGACGCCCGCGAGGCGAAGGCGGCCCGGATCCGACACCTCCTCGAGACCGAGGGCGAGGCCGTCGAGAAGAACACGATCGGCTTCAACGAGGGCCGGTACGAGTCGGTCGCCGACCTCGAGGAGTACGAACGGCTGAAAGCGGAGGCTCGCGCGATCAAGGAGGACGCGATCGAGCGGCTCCCGGAGCTGATCGAGGAGGTCCGGGAGACCGTCGAGGCGAACGGCGGCACTGTCTACCTCGCCGACGACGCGGCCGACGCGAACCGCTACGTTCGCGAGGTCGCCGACGAGAAGGCGGCCGACCGCGTCGTCAAGTCCAAGTCGATGACCAGCGAGGAACTCGAGGTCAACGAGGCCCTCGAGGGAGACGGCGTCGACGTCGTCGAGACCGACCTCGGCGAGTGGGTCCTGCAGGTCGCCGACGAGGCGCCCTCCCACATCGTCGCGCCGGCGATCCACAAATCCGAAGCCGAAATCGCGGAGCTGTTCAACGCGCAGTTCGACCCCGAAGAACCCCTCGAGACGGCCCAGGAGCTGACGATGTTCGCCCGCGAGCGGCTGGGCGAACTGATCGCCGGCGCCGACGTCGGGATGACGGGGGCGAACTTCATCACGGCCGATTCGGGCTCGATCATGCTCGTCACGAGCGAGGGCAACGCCCGGAAGACGGCCGTCGTTCCCGACACCCACGTCGCGGTCGCGGGCGTCGAGAAGATCGTCCCCTCCGTCGAGGATCTGGCGCCCTTTATCGAGCTGATCGGTCGCTCCGGGACGGGCCAGGACATCACGTCCTACGTCTCCCTGTTGACCCCGCCCGTCGACTCCCCCGTCGTCGACTTCGACGAACCCGGCGTCGCGTTCGCCGACCGCGACGACGACCGCGAGTTCCACCTCGTGCTCATCGACAACGGGCGCATGGAGATGCGCGAGGACGACCAGCTCCGGGAGACGCTGTACTGTATCCGGTGTTCGGCCTGTGCGAACACCTGTGCCAACTTCCAGTCGGTCGGCGGCCACGCCTTCGGCGGCGAGACCTACTCCGGCGGGATCGCGACGGGCTGGGAGGCCGGCGTCCACGGCCAGGACTCCGCGGCGGAGTTCAACGACCTCTGCACCGGCTGCTCCCGGTGTGTCGAAGCCTGCCCCGTCGAGATCGACATTCCCTGGATCAACACTGTCGTCCGCGACCGGATCAACCGCGAGGGCGACGGGGAGTTCGACTTCCTCGTCGAGGGGCTCACGCCCGACGCCGAACCCGGCGGCGTCGACCTCCAGAAGCGGCTATTCGGCAACTACGAGACGCTCGCGAAGCTCGGCTCCGCGACCGCGCCGCTCTCGAACTGGACGACGACGCTCGGCCCCGTGCGCACGCTCATGGAGAAGGCAGTCGGCGTCGACAGCCGTCGGCCCCTCCCCGAGTTCCAGCGGCAGACGCTGGTCGACTGGTTCGAGGACCGCGGCCCGAGAGTCTCGGCCGCCGACGCCGAGCGCGAAGCGGTGCTCTACCCCGACACCTACACCAACTACATCGACGTCGAACGCGGGAAGGCCGCCGTCCGCGTCCTCGAGGCGCTGGACGTCCACGTCCGCATTCCGTCGGTTCCCGGCAGCGGCCGCGCGCCGCTCTCCCAGGGGATGATCGAGACGGCCGACGAGAAGGCGAGCCGGGTGTACGGCGGCCTCGCGGAGCACCTGGACGCAGGTCGCGACATCGTCGTCGTCGAGCCCAGCGACCTCGCGATGTTCCACAGCGAGTACGAGAAACTCCTTCCCGAGCGCTCGTTCGAGCGCCTTCGCGAGGGAAGCTACGAGGTTCTCGAGTACGTCTACGGCTGCCTCGAGAACGGCGCCGAGGGGTCGCGGCTGCAGACCGGCGACCGCGGGCCGAAGCTGGCGTATCACTCCCACTGCCAGCAACGGACCCTCGGCCTGGACCGGTACACGCGGGTCGTCTTCGAACGCCTCGGGTACGACGTCCTCGAGAGCGACGTGGAGTGTTGCGGGATGGCTGGCTCCTTCGGCTACAAGGAGCAGTACTACGAGCTGAGTATGGACGTCGGCGACCGGCTGGCCGACCAGTTTACGACCGCCGAGGCGAGCGATCGGCTGGTCGTCGCGAGCGGCACCTCCTGTGAGGACCAGCTCGAGGACCTGCTCTCCCGCGACGCGGTGCATCCGGTCGAAGTGCTGGATCCCCGGTCCCGCCACCGCTGACCACAGCCCGATAGCCGGTCGCCGCCGGCTCAACAGGGGCAGTAGTACTCCCGAGTGCCGAACTCGGTCGCCAGGAGCCGGTAGGTCGCTCCCGGGTCGGACGGGCGGTAGACGGCCGTCGCGAGGTCGTCCCGATCCTCGAACTCGCCGGAGACGATCGAGAACCACTGCTCGCGCGAGAGGACGTCCTCGGCCGCGTGGTTCGCGAGCAGCGCCGCGTAGTCCTTGAGGTAGACCCAGGTGACGTCCCGGACGACGCCCGACTCGTACTCGCTGCCGGTCGCGTCGGCGTAGGCCGCCGCGGGGAGGTTCGCCCCCGCCGCGATCGGGAGCCCGATCCACTTCCAGGGCCGGGTGTTGATATCGAGCAGGCGGTACTCTCCGGTGCGCTCGTCGTAGAGGAACTCCGCCTCGCTGATGCCGTGGTAGCCCGCGTCCTCGAGCACGGCGAGCGCGTCGCGTTCGATCTCGGGGATGTCGGCTCCTTCGACGAGGCAGGTCGTCCCGAACTCGGGCGGGTAGACCGCCCGGCGTCGACCGACGAAGGTGACGGCATCGTCGACGCCCGATTCGGGGACGTACGACGCGAGCGTGTAGAGGTCGCCCTGTTCCTTCGGGATCTTCTCCTGGGCCATCACCCGCAGGTCGGCCTCGCGGGCCCGATCGACGATATCGCGGTACTCCGACCGCGTCTCGGCTTCGACGAGGTTCGTGCCGAACGCCTCCTCGAACCGGCGTTTCAGCGCCGGCTTGACGACGAGCGGGAAGCCGAGTTCGTCGGCCGCGGCGTCGGGGTCGGTCTCGTCCAGGCGGTAGGTCTCCGGCGTCGGTACCCCCTGCTCGTCCGCCCGCGCGTAGAGGGCGGTCTTGTCGAGGACGGCGTCGACCGTCTCGTAGTCGGCGAACGGGAGTCGAACGCCGTCGGGATCGAGCTCGGCGACCGCGTGGACCCACTCGTCCATGCAGGGAAACACCACCGGCTCGTGCTCGAGGGCGTCGGCGATCGCCGCCAGCTCCTCGCCGAACGCTTCCAGGTCCTCGAGGGGGTAGGTGACCAGCCCCGCGAGATCGACGGCTTCGGAGTACGGCGCCACGCCGTCGGGCGAGCGGTCGATCGCGAGCACCGGCACGTCGCGGGCCGCCAGCGCCCGGGCGACCGCCAGCCCGGTGATGTGGGCGTTGCAGACGATCGCCGGCGGTCGGTCGAACGATCGATCCGCCAGTTCGTCGAGGAACGTCCGGGTATCGTAGACGGTTTCGGCCATGTGCCGTGCTACCGCTCGAGACAGAAAAGTCGATCGGAACCGCCTCAAATAAACGTGGCGAAAATCGCTCCGGAGCTGTGTATTTCGCCACCGTACACCGTTCTCGGCGCCGAAGATACACTACATTTATACCACTGTCGCTAGATTCGTCTAAGTATGGCACGTGGTAACATCAAGGAGTACTGGTCGCGGTACCGCGCCGTCCCGATCGTCTACCGGATCGGGGCCGCGTTCGTTCTGGGCTCCGTTCTCGGACTGGTCGTCGGCGAGCCGGCGACCGTCCTCGAGCCGCTGGGCGAGCTCTTCGTCCAGCTGCTGAGCATGATCGTCATCCCCATCATCATCTTCACGCTGTTGATGGGAATCAGACGGATTTCGCCCTCGACGCTCGGCAAGGTCGGCGGACAGATCCTCGCGCTGTACGCCGTTCTGTCCGGTATCGCGGTGGTCATCGGACTGACGGTCGCAAACCTGATCAATCCGGGTCGGGGACTGACACTCGAGGAGGACACGGCGTTCGACACGGAGGAGGCACCCGACTTCCTCGACGTGATCATGGGGATCGTCCCCGAGGAGCCGATCGGCGCGATGGCGGAGGGCGACGTCCTCGCGACGATCTTCTTCGTCATCGTCTTCGGGATGGCGCTGCTGTTGCTCGCGGAGAGCAGCGAGGACGAAGCCGTCCAGTCGGGGATCGAGTCGATCTTCAACATCGTCGAGGCCGGCACCGAGGCGATGTTCAAGATCGTCTGGGGCGTCATGGAGTACGGCGTCATCGGCGTCTTCGCGCTCATGGCCGCCGTCTTCGGCGAAGCCGGTACCGACGCGCTCATGCCCTTCGCGCTGCTGATCGGAGCACTGCTCGTCGCGGTCCTTGTCCACATCACGGTCGTCTACCTCGGCGGGCTGATCTTCCTGCTCACCCGGCAGTCACCGCTGTCCTTCCTCACGGGCTCGAAGGACGCGATCATCACCGCGCTCTCGATTCGCTCCTCGAGCGGGACCCTGCCAGTGACGATGGCAAACGCCGACGACAACCTCCGGATCAACGAGGGGATCTACGGCTTCTCGCTGCCGCTGGGGGCGACGATCAACATGGACGGAACCGCGATGTATCAGGGCGTCGCCGCCATCTTCGCGGCGAATCTCGTCGGCGTCGAGCTGACGATCGCCGAACAGGTGACGGTCGTCCTCATCGCTGTGCTGGCGAGCATCGGTTCGGCCGGTGTCCCGGGCACCGGGTTAATCATGCTGACGATGGTGCTGACCCAGCTCGGACTTCCCCTCGCCGTCGTCGGGTTCGTCGCCGGCGTCGATCCCATCCTGGATCGGCTCCGGACGATGACGAACGTGACCGGCGACCTCGCGGTCACGACGGTCGTCGCCCACTGGAACGACGGAATCGACTTCGAGAGCGGCTCGTGGGTCGACCCCACTCGTGGCCTCGATATCGGCGGCGAGACCGTATCGGGAGACGACTGAATTTCGGATCGCTCTTCTGGGCGGGTCGGAACCTCCGTCTCTCGCCCGTGTTGCTCCTAAGAGTATAACTCGATGCGGGTAGTACTTGAGAGAGAATGTCTACCAAAGATAGCGACGCTGGCGGACATCCGCTGGATCCGCTCGCACCGGCCGAGATCGAACGGAGCTGGGACGTCGCGACCGAGGAACGCGGGCTCTCCGAGGACGCTCGAGCGATCGAGATCACGCTCGCCGATCCGCCGAAAGCGGCGCTGCGAGCGTTCGAGGACGACGGGTCGAGACCGGAGCGACGGGCCCGGATCGTCGCCCGCGACAAGACTGAACGGGCATCGTACGAGGGGGTCGTCTCGCTCGAGGACGAGGCGGTCCTCGAGTGGACCGAGATCGAGCACGGTCAGCCGCGGATGATCGGCGAGGAGTTCGTCGAGGTCGAGCAAACGGTGACGACGAACCAGGAGTTTCGCGAGGCGGTACGCCGACGCGGTGCCGATCCAGACCTGGCGATCGTCACCGCCTGGTCGGCGGGGTACGACTTCGTTCCGGAAGATATCGACCGGGATCGGCGACTGGCACACGGGATCGCCTGGTTGCAAGGCGACGCCGACGATGAGGGTGCGGAGGCGTACAACCGGCCCCTGTCGGGGATCCACGCGTGGGTCGACCTCGACGACCGCGAGGTGGTGAAGCTCGTCGACACTGGACCGAAAACCGAAGATGTCGTCAGGGATCTCCGGACGAGCTACTACCGCGAGGAGAAACGCGACCTCCGCGAGGACCTCGAGCCGTACAACGTGATCCAGCCCGAGGGGCCGAGCTGGGAGGTCGACGGCCACACCGTCGAGTGGCAGAACTGGCACGTCCGGGTGGGGTTCAACCACCGCGAAGGACTGGTACTCCACGACGTTAGCTACGACGACGACGGCGACGAGCGGACGATCCTCCGACGGGCCTCCTGGCCGGAGGTCGTCACCGCCTACAACGACCCCGACCCCGACCACGACTGGAAGGCCCCCTTCGACGTCGGCGAGTACGGGCTCGGTCGGCTGGCGAACTCGCTGACCGAGGGGTGTGACTGCCTGGGCTATATGCACTACTGGGACGCCGCACTCAACGACGGCGACGGCAACGCGCAGGTGATCCCGAACGCGATCTGTCTCCACGAGGAGGATTACGGACTCCTCTGGAAGCACTACGACTGGCGGGTCGGCGACCACGAGGTGCGGCGCAACCGCCGGCTCGTGATCTCGTTCATCTCGACGATCGGCAACTACGACTTCGGGTTCTACTGGTACTTCTACCAGGACGGAAGCGTCGAGGGCGAGGTCCGGCTGACGGGCTGTAACGCGACGGGACTGCTCGGCGAGGACGACCGGGAGACGGGGTACGCCGAGACGATCGGGCCGGGCCACAAGTCGATGCTCCACCAGCACGTGTTCAACTGCCGGCTCGACTTCGAGGTCGACGGCCCGGAAAACACCGTTCGGGAGGTGAACCTCCGGGACGTGCCATACGGGCCCGAGGGGTACGATCCGACGCCCCACGCCGACGCCGACCGAAACCACCTGAATCCGCACGGAAACGCCGCCTACGTCGAGCGCGCGCGGTTCGAACGGGAGTCCGAGGCCAAACGCCTGACCGACACCCACGCGGGTCGCTACTGGGAGATCGTCAACGAGGACGTCCGGAACGACGCGACGGGCGAACCGGTCGGCTACCGATTGGTCGGCGGGGACGGGACGAACACCGCGTTCCCGATGCAGGCCGGCTCCGGCGTGGTGAAGCGGGCCGGCTTCGCGAAAAAGCACCTCTGGGTCACGCAGTACGACGACGACGAGCGCTACCCAGCGGGCGAGTATCCCAACCAGAACCCCGGAGGCGAGGGGCTGCCGGCCTGGACCGAGGCGGACCGCTCGATCGCGGACGAGGACCTCGTCGTCTGGTACAACCTCTGTCAGACCCACGTCTCGGTGCCCGAGGACTGGCCGATCCTGCCCGCGAAGATGGTCTCGTTCAAGCTCCAGCCCGCCCACTTCTTCGAGGAGAACCCGGCGATCGACGTCCCGCCGGAGCACGCGATCAAGGACGTCGAGAAGTGGACAACCGACCGCCAGGAGTCGATGGATCTCGACGAGTAGCGATCACCGTCTCCTTCGAGCGCGTCGGCGACGACCGTGATCGACGTCGGTTTTTCGCCGGCGCCGCCCACCCGATCAGCGTTCGTCGGAGAGCGACGGCTTGAGGACCGCGAGAAAGAGGAAGTACGCGAGCGCGGCGACGACGATCGAGACGGCGAGGACGGTCACGCCGACGAACCCCTCGAGTGCCGCCTCGGGCCGCTCGAAGAGGTACGCGCCGCCCTTGATGGCGAAGACGACCAGTCCGCCGTAGACCGCGGTGAACGCGACCGCCCGGACGAGCGCTTCCCCGTCGTACCCCGGGCTCCGGAAGAGTTCGACCACGAACAGCAACGCGAGCGCCAGCACGTAAAACGGTTCAGGCACGGCTCCGAAACCGACGGTGCTCACGGCGAGGTAGCCGTAGTACGCGAGCGCGAGCAACACCCCGCCGAGCAGGGTCATCGAGAGCCCGTACCCGCTGGCGTCGTCGACCGCCGGCGTCGTGAACTCTATCCCGTCGCTCGCGTCGTCCGGCGGGTTCGAATCGGATCCCTCGATCTCGTCCTCGGACATGGCTCTATACGTGGACTCGACACCCATCCTTAGAAACATTCGGTACGTTACACGTAGGGTCGCGGGCGGTGGCGTCCCCACGGTCGCCGAACGATCCTCAGCGCACCCGTTCGAGATCCTCGAGAGGTGGGTAGCCAAACGTCAGGAGTCGATGGATCCCGACGAGAGCCTCGAGCGCGGTTCCGTCGACCACCGCCAGCGGAACCGCCGAACGCCAAGTTCGACCGCGGTGTCGTTCGGGGCGGCCGTCGCGACCGCCCGTACCGCCGACCTACTCGTCCTCGAAGTCCTCGAACTCGAGTCCCAGCTCGTCGAAGAGCTCGACGACCAGCTCGTAGTCGCTCCGGTCGGCCTCCTCGATCCCGGTGAACCAGAGTTCGTACTCCTCGTCGACGTCGTCGGGGATGAGATCCTCCTCCTCGGCGTCGAGCAGCGCCTCCCTGACGTCGTCGCGAACGGGCTCGTCCCAGTCACTTCGGGCCGTGATCGGCGCTCGAGGAAGCGGATCCGAGACGGCGACCAGCTGAAGTTCCTCCGCGCCGTCCTCGAGGGCCGACCCCGCGTCGTCGTACTCCGCGGAGTGTTCGACGAACTCCTCGTGCTCGTCGAACTGTTCCTGTGGGATCTGTGGCGCGGAGGCGAACGCACCCGTCGCCGCGGCCGCGACGGTGTCGTCGTTGATCATCTGTTCGCGGGTCGTGTCGTGGTCGTCCGCGGTCTGGATCTCCAGATCGTTCGCGTCGCCCTGCGGGAAATCGCCGATGTCCAGCCCGGCCTCGTTCAGCATCATCGCCGGCGCGAGCGTGCCGCTGAACGACAGGAGCGCGCCGGTGGCCATCGTCTCCCCCTCGAGGTCGTCGAGCTCCTCGATCCCGCTGTCGGGCGTCGTGATGATCGTCGAGAAGTACAGCGGGCCGCCGAAAGCCGTCCGCATGCCGAGGACGTCGGCGAACTCCTGGCTCCCCGGCAGTCCCGTCGGCGACGTGTCCGCGATCTCGGCCTGGTTGGTGTTGAGCGCCTCGAAGGTCTCGACGTAGCTGCCGGCGCGGATGAGTTCGACCTCGGCGCCGGTTTCGGCCTCGAGGTACTCCTTCATCGGCGTGTACTCCTCGACGATGTCGGTCTGTTCCTCCGCCGGGTTGAGGACGAACCGAACGGGATCGCCGTCGTCCCTACCGCCGCCGTCTCCCTCCCCGAGACAGCCGGCCAGCCCGGCGAACCCCACCCCACCGGTTGCGGTCAAAAAGGTTCGTCGAGTGCTGGTACCACGGTATGGTAGCTTCGCCATATTCCGTCCCGAGAGTAGACCATTATAAAATCAACGAGATTCACTCGTGGTCCTTTGTCATGTAGCGTCCCGGCGAACGGGCTGGAACGACGGACGAATTCACACCCCCGGGAAATGGGGACCGACGGAACTCGAGCCTCGCTGCGACTACCGCGCGTCCTCGAGATCCTCGAGCGCGTCGGGGTTCTCGATGCTGCTCATGTCACCCAGATCCTCGCCGGTGTAGGTCGCCCCGATCGCCCGGCGGATGATCTTGCCCGACTGGGTCTTGGGGAACTCGTCGACGAACAGCACCTCCCGCGGGCGGAACGGCTTGCCTAACTCCTTGCCGACCTGCGCCCGAAGCTCCTCGCGGAGGTCGTCGCTTTCCTCGTATCCGTCCTCGAGGATGACGTAGGTGACCACGGCGGTCCCGGTGGTGTCGTCGGGGGCGCCGATCGCCGCGGCCTGGTTGACCGCCTCGTGGTCGATCAGCGCGCCCTCGACCTCGGCGGGACCGACCTTCCGGCCCGCAACGTTCAGGGCGTCGTCGGCCCGGCCGTGGAGGAACCAGAACCCGTCGGCGTCCTTCTGGGCCCAGTCGCCGTGGTTCCACATGTCGTCGAACCGCGACCAGTACTCTTCGAGGTAGCGCTCGTCGCCCGACCACAGCGACTTTGTCATCGACGGACAGGAGTCCCGGGCGACGAGGTAGCCCCGTTCGTTCTCCTCTTTGACCGATTCGCCCGTCGCGTCGACGATGTCGATGTCCATTCCGAGGCCGGGTCCGCCGAGCGTGCAGGGTTTGAGCGGTTCGGTCGGCATCGGCATCAGGAAACAGCCGCAGATCTCGGTCCCGCCCGAGATGTTGATGATCGGCGCTTCGCCGCCGCCGACGTTCTCGTAGAACCACCGCCAGGATTCGGGGTCCCAGGGTTCGCCCGTCGATCCCAGCAGTCGAAGCGAGGAGAGGTCGTGGCCGGAGAGCCAGTCGTCTCCGTGCTTTCGCAGCGCCCGGATGGCGGTCGGCGAGATCCCGAACTGGGTCAGCTCGTGGCGGTCGATCATCTCCCAGAACCGATCGGGCTGGGGATGATCGGGCGCGCCCTCGTACATGAAGACGGTGCCGCCGAAGGTGTGTGTGCCGATCAGCGTCCAGGGGCCCATCATCCAGCCGATGTCGGAGACCCAGAAGAACCGGTCAGACGGCTTGAGATCCATCCCGAAGTGGACCTCCTTCGGACACTGGACCTGGACGCCCGCGTGGGTGTGGACGATCCCCTTCGGCTTGCCCGTCGTCCCCGACGAATAGAGGAGCATCGACTCCTGGTCCGACGGGAGGGACTTCGTCTCGTACTCGTCGTCGGCCGTCTCGACGGCGTCGGCCCACCACTCGTCGCGGTCGTCGGTCCAGGGGACGTCGTTCTCACTGGCGTCGCTGCTGGTACCAAGGCGATCGAAGACGATCACGTCCTCGACGTAGCCGGCCTCCTCGATCGCCTCGTCGGCCGACCCCTTGAGACGGACGGGGCTCCCCCGCCGGTAGAAGCCGTCACCCGTGAACAGCACCGAACACTCCGAGTCGGCGATCCGGGTCGCGGTGGCGTCGACGCCGAACCCCGAGAAGATCGGCACCGCGATCGCGCCGACCTTGAAACAGCCGTAGAGGATCGAGGCGACCTCGGGGACCATCGGCATGTAGAGTCCGACGGTGTCGCCCGTCTCGACGCCTCGCTCCTCGAGCGCGTTCGCCACCTGGTTCGACTGTCTGCGGAGCTCGTGGTAGGTAATCTCGCGAACCTCGCCGTCCTCGCCCTCCCAGATGGTGGCGACCTTGTTTCGCCGCTCCTCGTCGCGGGCGGCGTGGCGGTCGGCGACGTTGTGGGCGAGGTTGAGCTCGCCGCCGGGGTACCAGCCGGTGAACTGGGGCCCCTCGCTGTTATCTCTGACCTCGTCGTACTCCTCGTAGAACTCGATCCCGAGGTAGTCGACCAGCTCGTCCCAGAACCAGTCGACGCCGCTCTCGGGCTCGCCCTCGAGCTCGGTCGTCGTGCGCTCGATCAGCGCCTCGTAGTCGTCGATTCCGTACTCCCGCATGAACGCGGCGACGTTGGTCGATTCGACGAACTCCTCGTCGGGTTCGTGGACGACCTCGTCGACGTCTTCCAGACTGGTTGTTTCTCCCATCGTCTCTCTCACTCGTAGGTTAGGGTCATGCCCCCATCAAACAACAGGTCCCCGCCGTCCAGATGGCGGCCGAGGTCGGAGAAGCCGAGCACGAACAGGTTGCCGACGTCGATCGGCTCCATCATCTCCTTGACCCGGGAGTGGCCCAGCATCACCTCCTCGATCACCTCTTGGACGCTGATCCCGCGCTGTTCGGCCGTGTCCTCGAGCTGAGCGGTCACCAGCGGCGTCTTCACGTAGCCCGTGCTCACCGAGAAGGCGCGGATCTCGCCGTCACCCTCGGCCGCGATCGACTGGGTGAGCCCGCGCAGCCCGAACTTCGAGACGTTGTAGGCGACCTTGTCGCTCGTGACGAAGTGGGCGTGAACCGACGCCATGTTGCCGACGCAACCCCGCCCGTCCTCGGTGTCCCGGAAGTGCGGGAGACAGCGCTTCGAGAGGTAGATCGGCGCCCGGAGCATGATCCGGTGGATCCGATCGTACGTTTCCATCGGGAAGTCCTCGATCGAGTCGATGTGTTGCATCCCCGCGACGTTCGCGAGGTACTTGAGATCGCCCAGTTCGGCGGCCTCGGCGACGATTCGCTCGATATCGTCGTCGACGGTGAGGTCGCCGTGAATCGGCGCGATCTCCCCCTCGAGACCGAGCTCCTCGCCGCGGGCGACGGTCTCCTCGAGTCCGTCCTCGTCGATGTCCGTGATCGCGACGGTGAGGCCGTTGCCCGCGGCCGCCAGCGCGGTCGCCCTACCGATACCGGAGCCCCCGCCCGTCACCAGACAGACGTTCCGGTCCGTAAAGGAGTCGTCCGCGATCCTGTGGATGTCCTCGTTCGTGATCGTCGGCGGGCTCACCTCGTCCTGAGACATACCGTGTAGGTCGGCCGGAGGGCGCTAAAACGACCCCGTTAACATATCAACGGCGGTCGCCGACCCGCCGCCGCGTCCGCGGTCCGCGTCGCCCGCAAATGCGAACGATTAATATCCGTATTATGGTTATAATGTACCGTGCCATGATCGACCTCGATCTCGACATGCGGCAGTACGACTGCCCCTTTATCGACACGACGGACGACGTCGACGTCGCGTTCTCTGCCGTCCAGTGGCAGCTCGACACCGACGCCGAGAAGCTCGAGACGCGGCTCATCGCGAAGGGGGAGTCGGCGGCGGCGCTGGACCAGGGGCTCCACGAGCTTCGGACCCACCCGAACATGCGCGACTGTTACATCCTCACGAAGCGGGACAACGTCGCCCAGATCGGGACGACGATCGAACAGACGAACGCGATGCGGGCGATCCAGGAGAACGACGGCTACATCACCGGCCCGTTCCGGATCGAGGACGGCCGCGAGCGCTGGCACGTCGGCTTCGACGACGACGACGCCGAGGACCGTACCCTCGCCGAACTCGAGCGACACAACGACTACGAGGTCGAGGACCGCGACCAGTTCGGGCCGACGACGCTGTTCGACCTGCTCGAGAACTCCGACAGCGCGCTTCGCCTGCTCGAGGGCTGTCGCTCCCTGACCGAGACCGAACAGGAGACCTTCGAGGTCGCCTCGAAGAACGGCTACTACGAGACGCCCCGGGAGACGACGCTCGACGAACTGGCCGACCACTTCGATATCTCGAAGACCGCCGTCTCGATGAACCTGCGACGCAGCGAGCGGAAGATCCTGAAGGCCGCGCTGGGCGCGATCGAGGGGATGGACGACCACGACGAGCTGTAGTTTGGTACAGATTGCCAGTAAGTTACCAGAACTGTTAGTTGTGTCTGACGTACGTTTATGGTTCCGGACCATTCCCTAGAAGGTATGCCGAACAACCGCGTGGAGCAACTCGAGTCGACCGTCGCCGAACTCGAGTCGACCGTCGAAGGGTTGACCAGCGAACTTATCGAAGCGAAAGAACGAATTCGCGTCCTCGAGGCCGAACTGGACGCCGACACGCCGACGCGCGTCCCCGAACGGCGAAGCGAGAGCGAGGAGCCGGTCGACGACGAGGCGACCGAGGAAGCCGAGCCGTCGGCCGACGACGCCGAGGCCGAACCCGCAGACGACGAGGCGACCGAGGAGAGCGACGCCGACGAAACGGAAGACTCAGGTAGCGACGACATTATCGTCGCGTAACCGCACGACTACACTGCAGGTCGATTCGCGGCGGTCGAGCTGACGGAGGATTCGAGAAGGGTATGTACATCAAGGCGCTCGTCTTAGACAACTTCAAGAGCTTCGGACGCAAGACCAAGATCCCGTTCTACGAGGACTTTACCGTCGTCACCGGACCGAACGGCTCCGGGAAGTCGAACATCATCGACGGGGTGCTGTTCGCGCTGGGGCTCGCCCGAACCCGGGGGATCCGCGCCGAGAAGCTAACCGACCTCATCTACAACCCCGGCCACGAGGACGACGCCTCCTCGGGCGGTCCCCGCGAGGCGACCGTCGAGGTGATCCTCGACAACTCGGATCGGACGCTCGAGCGCTCGCAGGTCGTCAACGCCGCCGGCAGCGACGACGTCGGCGACGTCGACGAGATCCGCATCCGTCGTCGCGTCAAGGAGACCGAGGACAACTACTACTCCTACTACTACCTCAACGACCGCTCGGTCAATCTCTCGGACATCCAGGACCTGCTCGCCCAGGCCGGCGTCACCCCGGAGGGGTACAACGTCGTCATGCAGGGCGACGTCACCGAGATCATCAACATGACGCCCCACGCCCGCCGCGAGATCATCGACGAGATCGCGGGCGTCGCGGAGTTCGACGCGAAGAAAGCCGACGCCTTCGAAGAGCTCGAGACGGTCCAGGAGCGGATCGACGAGGCCGAACTCCGGATCGAGGAGAAACGAACTCGACTAACGCAGCTCGAGGACGAACGACGGGAGGCGCTTCGCTACCGGCGGCTTCGCCGCGAGAAGGAGGAGTACGAGAGCTACAAGAAGGCCAGCGAGCTCGAGGAGAAACGCGAGGAACTCGACGGGCTCGAGGCGAACGTCGACGAACTCGAATCCGAACTCGAGGGACTCCGGCGCACCCTAGACGAACGCCAGGGAACGGTCGTTCGCCTCCAGGAGGACCTCGAGGATCTGAACGCGGAGATCGAACGGAAAGGTGAGGACGAACAGCTCCGGATCAAAGGCGAGATCGAGGAGATCAAGGGCGATATCTCCCGGCTCGAGGACAAGATCGAGGCCAGCGAAGAACAGATCGAGGCCGCCGAGTCCGATCGACGGGAGGCGTTCGTCGGGATCGACCGCAAGCAAGAACAGGTCGACGATCTCGAGGACGAGATCCGAGAGCACAAACTCGAGAAGGCGTCGGTCAAGACCGAGATCGCCGAACGCGAGAGCGAGCGCGACGAGCTCGAGGCCGAGATCGAGGCCGTCGACACCGAGTTCGACGAACTCAAGACCGAACTGGCCGAGCGCAAGGACGACCTCGAGGCGGCCAAGACGGAACGAAACGACCTCCAGCGCGAGCAGGACCGCCTGCTCGACGAGGCCCGACGGCGCTCGAACGCCATCAGCGAGAAAGAGGAGACGATCGAGGAGAAACGCGGGACGCTCCCCGAACTCGAGGAACGGGAGTCGGATCTCGAGCGCGAACTACAAAAGGCCGAGGCGAACCGCGAGAACATCGCGGGCGTCGTCGACGACCTGAAAGCCGAGAAGCGCCGAACCCAGTCGGAACTCGACGAACTCGACGACGAGATCCAGGCGAAACAACAGGAGTACGCCGAGCTCGAGGCCAAGGCCGGCGAGAGCGGCGACTCCTCCTTCGGTCGCGCGGTGACGACGATCCTGAACGCGGGGCTCGACGGCGTCCACGGCGCCGTCGCCCAGCTGGGGTCGGTACCGGGCGAGTACGCCGTCGCCTGCGAGACCGCGGCCGGCGGCCGGCTCGCGAACGTGGTCGTCGACGACGACGGCGTCGGCCAGCGGTGTATCGAGCACCTGAAATCGCGCAACGCCGGGCGGGCAACCTTCCTCCCGATGACCGACATGCACGAGCGTCGGCTCCCGTCGGCGCCGACCGATCCCGGCATCGTCGGCTTCGCGTACGATCTGGTCGAGTTCGACGAGCAGTACGCGGGGATCTTCTCGTACGTACTCGGCGATACGCTGGTCGTCGAGGACCTCGAGACGGCCCGCTCGTACACGGGCGACTACCGGATGGTCACCCTCGACGGCGACCTCGTCGAGAAAAGCGGCGCGATGACCGGGGGCTCCCGGAAGGGCTCTCGGTACTCCTTTACCGGCGGCGGGGAGGGCCAACTCGAGCGCGTCGCGAAACGGATCACCGACCTGCAGGAAGAGCGCGAGGAGCTGCGCGAGGAGTTACGGAGCGTGGAGGATCGGCTCGACGACGCCCGCGACCGGAAGACGGACGCTGCCGACGAGGTCCGCTCGATCGAGAGCGAACTCGAAAGCATCGAGAGCGACCGCGAGACGGTGCGGACCGAGATCGACGACCTCGAGAGCGAACTCGAGGAGCTGCGCGAGGAACGCGAGTCGGTCGACGAACGGATGACCGAAATCTCCGACGAGATCGACGCGAAGGCCGAGCGGATCGAGGCGATCGAGGCCGACATCGAGGAGCTCGAAAGTGAACTCGCCGACTCGAAGATCCCCGAACTCACCGCACAGATCGAGGAACTCGAGGACGAGATCGGCGAACGCGAGGACCGAATCGACGACCTCGACGGGAAGCTCAACGAACTCCGCCTGGAGAAGGAGTACACCGAGGACGCGATCGAGGAGCTCCACGACGACATCGAGGACGCCCAGAACCGGAAAGCCGACCACGAGGATCGGATCGAGGAACACGAGGCGACGATCGAGGAGAAACGCGAGGAGCTCGAGGCGAAACACGAGGCGGTCGCAGCGCTCGAGGACGAGCTAACCGAACTCAAAGACGACCGGAGCGAACTCAAGGAGGAACTCGCGGACGCCCGAACGAAACGCGACCAGCAACAGGACCGGGTCAACGCCGTCGAGAGCAAACTCGAGGACAAGCGGGGTCGACTCGAGGACCTCGAGTGGGAGATCGAGAGCCTCGAGGCCGAGGTCGGCGACTACGACCCCGAGGACGTGCCCGATCACGAGACGGTTCTCGAGACGATCGAACTCCTGCAGGCGGACATGGAGGCGATGGAACCGGTCAACATGCTCGCGATCGACGAGTACGACGAGGTTCGGGACGATCTCGCGGAGCTCGAGGAGGGGAAGGCGACGCTGGTCGAGGAGGCCGACGGCATCCGCGACCGGATCGAGCAGTACGAGACCCAGAAGAAGCGGACGTTCATGGACGCCTACGAGGCGATCGCCGGCCACTTCACCGACATCTTCGAGCAGCTCTCGGAGGGGACCGGCACCCTCCACCTCGAGGACGAGGACGACCCCTTCGAGGGCGGGCTGACGATGAAGGCCCAGCCGGGCGACAAGCCGATCCAGCGCCTGGACGCCATGTCGGGCGGCGAGAAATCGCTGACCGCGCTGGCGTTTATCTTCGCGATCCAGCGCCACAATCCCGCGCCGTTCTACGCGCTCGACGAGATCGACGCCTTCCTCGACGCGGTCAACGCCGACCGGGTGGGCGAGATGGTCGACGAACTCTCGGAGGACGCCCAGTTCGCGGTCGTCTCCCACCGCTCGGCGATGCTCGACCGCGCCGAGCGCGCGATCGGGGTGACGATGCAACGGGACAACGTGAGTGCGGTGACCGGGATCGACCTGGGCGACGGGGAGGCGACGGAGGTTCCGGCCGATGACTAGCGACTCCGACGACGGGATTCCGCTCGATATCGCCGGACACGACGACCGACCCCGACCGAGCGACGAGGAGGCCGTACTCGAGTTCGACGACGACGAGGTCGGGCCGGTCGACGAGGGCGAGGACGACGAGGAGGTCGAACCCGTCGAACTGCTCGTCCAGCTCGCCGAGAACGGGGAGATCGACCCCTGGGACATCGACATCGTCGAGGTGACCGATCGGTTCCTCGAGGCGCTCGACGACGCCGACCTGCGGACCTCGGGACGGGCGCTGTTCTACGCGAGCGTCCTGTTGCGGATGAAAAGCGACGAGCTGTTCGGCCCGGACGAGCCCGAGGAGGAGGAGCTGCCGCCGTGGGAGGCGCCGTTCGCCGACGACGGGCCGATCGAGGATGCGGGCGACGCGCCCGCGTTCGACCCCGTCGAGGGCCTCGAGGCGGAGATGGAACGCCGCCTCGAGCGCAAACACGCCCGCGGGAAACCCGAGACGCTCGACGAGCTGGTTCGCGATCTCAGGGACGCCGAACGGGACACGTGGTGGAAAGACTCCCGGAGCTACGACACGAGCGACTCGCCTCGCGGGTACGACCGCGGCGTGCAGGAGCTGAGCTACCACGCGGAGGATCAGTTTCGGGTCGACGACGAGCCGACCAGCGACGACGTCACGCACACGACCCACGAGGAGGACATCGAGCGGGTCATCGACGACGTCGCGGCCGAACTCGAGAGCCGGTACGAGCGGGGCCGCGAGGAGGTCCTGTACGCCGAGGTAGACGAGGCCGGCGGCTCGCGCGTGATGACGTATCTCGCCGTGCTCTTTCTGTCCCATCGAGGAACGATCACGCTCGAACAGGACGAAC
This sequence comes from Natronococcus sp., assembly GCF_047921035.1. Taxonomy (NCBI): domain Archaea; kingdom Methanobacteriati; phylum Methanobacteriota; class Halobacteria; order Halobacteriales; family Natrialbaceae; genus Natronococcus; species Natronococcus sp. The sequence goes on along the minus strand of NZ_JBLRWX010000006.1, from coordinate 45,992 downwards.
TGTTCGGCGATCTCTGGCTCCGGCGGACCGACGCCGACACCGATCGGGTCGAGCCGGTAACGAACTGACGACGGAGAACTCGAGGCGGATTCGGTTCGACGAACCCGTCGTACACACGTACGACTACAGACGAGAGAGAAACGTTACTGTGCGGTGAGGCTGCTCGCCGATTCGACGAACTGCGAGAGGTTCGTGACGAGCGTGATCAGCGCGAACAGCGCGGTAATGATCGCCGCGAGGGCGACGCCGGGGATCGAGAGCAGGCCGACCGCGGAGGCGAACAGCAGGCTCGCGCTCGCGGCGACCGCGGTGACGTAGTACTCCCGAACCGCGCGACTGTCCGCGAGGCGGGAGTCGAGTTCCGCAGTCCCCTTCTCGGTCGCCTCGATGTAGGGGGCAAAGATCTCGAGGTTGTCGGTCGGTTTGACGATCCCGCGGGGCTGGTTGTACTCGACGACGCCTTCCTCGTCGAGCTTCGGCAGGTGGGACTGGTACAGCGGGATGTACACGCGCTGGCGCTCGGTCGAGGACAGCTCCGCCACGGTGGTATCGTTCTCGCGGGCGGCGACGTACTCGGCGACGTCGCGCATCTTGACGGGACCCTCCTCCTCGAGGAGGTAGCGGATCGTGTCCCGCCGGCGGTTGGTCTGGAGAAGGTGGAAGATATCGTCGCTGGAGAGCTCCGGCGTCTCGTCGGACTCCATCTCCTCCTCGTCGTCCGATGAGTGGGCTGAACGGTCAGTTTCGAGGGTCATGCTCTTCACTCGAACATTGGTTCCCGTATGCACATAAAACTTTCTGTGACAATCTTACTTTCTGAAGATACTCGATAGTATAGGATACTAATAGAGAATTAATCGCCGAGAAAGTGCACAACTGTTGCACTTTGCGATCGGCGACCGATCGCCGAACGCGTCCTCGAGCATATCGGCGGGCTCAGTTCGTCTCGTACTCACGAGAAGGGGTGAAAGAGTGATAGGGGTTGTTCCAACGATATTTGGTATGGTACTATCTGGCAGGATCCGGATAGGGTCTCCATAACGGCGTTTCCCTCCCCGTCGGCCCGATTCCTGTCGAACGTGGAACGAACTGTCCGAACGCTACGTGGCTCCTACTCGATCGATAACGGTCCGATTGCCAAATGAAAACGGTTCCAAGAGACGAACGAATCGGGGTAGTCGACGTCTCGACGGCGCTACTGGAGGTACTCGCCGGCCAGCAGGTCGATCCGCTCGCGCGTGTCCTCGGGAATCGCATCCGTCGGCGTATTGATCGTTCCCTCCAGGGCGCTCCAGGCTTCGCTCTCGAAGTCTTCGGGCATCGTCCGGATCGCGTGCTCGATGACGGCGTTGATCGACTCCTGGTTGGCCTCGGCGTTCGCCAGCACCTCCTCGAGGCTGACCTCGCTGTCTTCCTTCCAGACGTCGTAGTCGGTGACGCCGGCGACGGTCGCGTAGCTCAGTTCGGCCTCGCGGGCGAGTTTCGCTTCCGGGATCGTCGTCATGCCGACGATATCCCACCCCTGCTCGCGGTAGAACTCGCTCTCGGCTCTCGTCGAGTACTGGGGCCCCTCGATACAGACGTAGGTGCCGTCCTCCGAGACGTCGGCGTCGGTGGCCTCGCGGGCGGACTCCGCGAGATGTGCGGCCATCTCCGGACAGTACGGCTCGGCGAAGCTCATGTGGACGACCATCCCGTCGCCGAAGAACGTCGGCGTCCGGTGTTTCGTTCGGTCGTAGATCTGATCCGGCACGACGAGCGTCCGGGGGGGCAGCTCCTCGCGGAGGCTGCCGACGGCGTTCGTCGAGATCACGCGGTCGACGCCGACCGACTTCAGCGCGTAGATGTTCGCCCGGTAGCTCGCCTGCGTGGGCGTGTGCTGGTGGTCCCCGCCGTGGCGCGGGAGAAAAGCGACTTCCCGGCCGCCGAGTTCGCCGAGCGTGACGTCCTCGCTCGGTTCGCCGTAGGGCGTCGAGACCGACTCCTTCGAAACGTTCTCGAGTGGCAGTGCCTCGTAGATACCGCTGCCGCCGATGACACCGATGGTCATACGATCACCTCGCGCCGGCGAGGACGTAAACGGTGTGGGTTCGGACCGACTACTCGAGCAGCCGCCACTCGCCGTGGTCGACCATCTCGACGACTTCGCGGCGGTCCATCTCCCGGAGGACCTCCTGAAGACGGTCGGGTTGGGCGATCTCCATCTCCATTCGATCGATACCGTGGTACTCCGAGAGATAGTGGCGGATCTCCTCGACCGTGAACGTCTCCTGGTCGGCCCGCTCCATCGCTCCCGAGATCAGATCGACCATGTCCTCGATGAAGTTCCACGGGTAGACGACCCAGGTCCACTCCTCGAGTCGCTCGCCGATGTAGTCGGGTTCGTACTCGCTGGTCTGGAGCAACTGGAGGGTCGCGGTGCGGACCTCGCCGGCATTGCGCTCGTCGACGTACTCGTGGGCGCGCTCGATCGAGCCGCCCGTGTCGGCGATGTCGTCGATGATGAGGACGTCCTTCCCCTCGACGCTGCCCTCCGGCATGGGGTAGCGAACGGTCGGCTCGCCGCTCTTCTCGGCCGTGCCGACGTAGTGTTCCATCTTCAGGCTCGTCAGATCGTCCATCCCGAGGAAGTCACAGATACAGCGACCCGCGAACCAGCCGCCGCGAGCGAGTGCGACGATGACGTCGGGCTCGAAGTCGTCCCGACGGACCTCCTCGCTGACGTCGCGACAGAGGCTGTAGATGTAATCCCAGTTCGTTATCGTACAGTCGAAATCGTCCGGTAAGTCGGACATCTGGTGGCCACCTATCCGAAGGAATTCGCCCCGACCTCATAAGTGGGGCTGAATCGACCGTCCCCTCGACGCGTGATACGCAGCCGCACAGCTAAGAGGTTTCGGTACGAACCGTTCATGGGTTCAAATTATGCCGACGACACAGGATTACGAGTACTTACTCGACTGTGAGAACGTGATCGGCGTCGACTACGACGAGGCCGAGAACGAAGTCCGGGTGTTCGTCTCCCGAAAGCTTCCGCCCGACGCGCTCGAGGACGAGGACGACGTCGAGAAACGGGTCCGCGAGGTCGGTGACACCGAGGTGACCGTCGACGTAGTCGATGCCGGCTACGGCGAGGAACGGGAGGGGTTCGATCCGTTGGCGACCCTCGAGGTAGTTCCCGAGGCGGCCACGGGTCGAAGCGACCGCCACCGTCCCGTACCGGGCGGCGTCAGCGAGGCCAACGCGGAGCTGTCGGCCGGTACCGGCGGACCCTACCCCGCACGGATCACGGAAGACGCGGACGGGGAGGCGAGCGAGGCAGTCTGGAGCGACGCCGTCGGCCCCCACGATCTCGTTCGACTCTCGAACAACCACGTCTACGCGCGCTCGAACGAGGCCGATATCGGCGAGTCGATCCTCCAGCCGTCGCCTCACGACGGCGGTGGTCCGGACGACGAGGTCGGCGAACTCGTCGGCTACGTTCCCATCGAGGACGGCGTTCGGGTCGACGTCGCCGCCAGATCGGTCGACCGGGAGCGGGAGGCAGACCGGTATCACGAACTCGACGGGGCGTGGCCGACGGACGTCCGCCGAGGCGAATACGGCGAACTCCGCGGCGAGACGCTGACCAAGACGGGGCGAACGACGGGCGTTACCAGCGCCACCGTCGAGGCCACGAGCGCGAGCGTCGAAGTCGAGTTCGGCGCCGAACAGGGAACGGTACGGCTTCGCGACCAGCTGATCACGGACTACATGTCCGAGGGCGGGGACAGCGGCTCGCCGGTCTTCCGCGAGGACGGCGAACTCGTCGGCCTGCTCTTTGCCGGCTCGTTCCAGCAGACGATCTGTAACCGGATCGAGAACGTCGAGCGGCAGCTCGGGGTCGAGATCCTCCTCGAGGAGCCGGGCGAGGACGGCGGCGGCGGAGCCGACGAGGACGACGAACCGGACGTTCCCGTCTACACGACGACGTTCGAAACCGATCTCGAGGTCGATCTCGAGGGCGCGACCCTCGACCTCGAGTCGGTCACGTTCGACGACCGACCCAGCCCGGGAGCGACCGTCTCGGCGACGGTCGTCGTCGCGGCGAGCGAGCCGGGCGCGTACTGGCTCGAGGTCGACGGGGAGCGACGGACGCTCGAGATCGAAGCCGACGACAGCGACCGGGCGCTCGAGTTCGACGTTTCGATTCCGGACGGGGCCGACCGATCGGTGGCTCTCGCCGTCCGCGGCGGTGCCGTCGAGTGATCGCGCCCGCGCGCTGACGCGTCCGCGGGCGAGACCGGTCGTCCGCCGACGCTGCGATGGTTTGATGCCGGGTCCGTTCGATCCCGACGTATGGAGACGATTCGGGTCCTGCAGGTCGACGCGTTCACCGACGAGGCGCTGACGGGCAATCCGGCCGGCGTCGTTCCCGAGGCCGACGGGCTCACCGACGAGCAAATGCAGGCGATCGCCCGCGAGCTGGCGCTGAGCGAGACCGCCTTCCTCCGCTCGAGCGACGACGCCGACCGTCGGGTTCGGTACTTCACCCCAACGCAGGAGATCGACCTCTGTGGCCACGCGACGATCGGCAGCTACGCCCACCTTCGCGACGAGGGCCTCGAGCCGGGGACGACGACCCTCGAGACGAACGTCGGCGTCCTCGAGATCGAACTCGAGGCCGACGGGACGGTCTGGATGACCCAGAACGAACCGACGACCCGGGAGGTCGACGTCGGCTACGACCGCGTCGCCGACGCGCTCGGCGTCGAGGCGGCCGCCCTCGAGGGAGCCAGCGACGACATTCCGCTGGCGATCGCCTCGACGGGGCTTCCGTTCCTGATCGTTCCGATAACCTACCTCTCGGACCTCGGCGCGGCCGAGGTCGATATGGGCGCGATCGAGGCCCTGACCGACGACCTCGAAGCGACCGGGATCTACCTCTTCTCGTTCGACACGCTCGAGCGCGAGTCGACGCTCCACGGACGGATGTTCGCCCCCGGCGCGGGCGTCCCGGAGGATCCGGTCACCGGGACCGCAAGCGGGGCCGTCGGGGCGTACCTCGACCGGTTCGGCGCGTTCGACGACGACCTTCCCGAGGAGCTTCGCCTCGAGCAGGGCCACTACGTCGACCGTCCCGGAACGGTCTTCGTTCGCGTCGGCGACCGCGTTCGGGTCGGCGGCCGCGGCGTGACGGCGCTGGACGGCACCCTCGTCGTTCCGGACGACGACGGCGACGAAATAATCGAGGGCTGACAGTTCAAAATTGCCGCGGCTGCGACAAACTCATTCGGTCACGAGTTCTGAATCATGTGTGCCGTTCGCAACCTTCTTTAGCCGGTCCGGTGACCTTCCAGCTACAGATGGCTGTACTCTGGTTGGACGAGATCAGCGCCGGTGACCTCGAGAGAGTCGGCGGCAAGGGAGCTTCTCTGGGCGAGCTCACGGGCGCTGGACTTCCCGTCCCACCTGGTTTCGTCGTAACTGCGGGCACCTACCGATCGTTCATCGAGAACGCGAACATCGACGAGGAGCTGTTCGAGGTCGTCGACGTCGACGTCGACGACTCGAGCGCGCTCGCCGAGGCGGCCGAGCGCGCCCAGGAACTCATCCTCGAGACGCCGTTCCCCGAGGACGTTCGCGAGGAGATCCTCGATTCCTACCGGCAGGTCGGCGACTCGGGCGAGGAGGCGTTCGTCGCCGTCCGTTCCTCCGCGACCGCCGAGGACCTTCCGGACGCCTCCTTTGCGGGCCAGCAGGAGACCTACCTGAACGTCACCGAAGCGGATCTTCTCGACCGCGTCCGGAGCTGCTGGGCCTCGCTGTTTACCCAGCGGGCGATCTACTACCGCCAGGAGAAGGGGTTCGACCACTCCACGGTCAACATCGCGGTCGTCGTCCAGCAGATGGTCGACGCCGAGAAATCCGGCGTCATGTTCACGAGCCACCCCTCGACCGGCGACCCGACGATGATCATCGAGGCCGCGTGGGGGCTGGGTGAAGCCGTCGTCTCCGGTGCCGTCTCTCCCGACAACTACATCGTTCCCCGGGACGGCGGCGACGTCGACGTCACCGTCGCCGAAAAGAAGGTGATGCACGCCAAAGACGAGGAGACCGGCGAAACCCGCGAAATCGAGGTCCCCGAGGAGAAACGGACCGCCCGCGTCCTCCCGGAGGGAGAGATCGAGCGCCTCGTCGAACTCGGCGAACGCGTCGAGGACCACTACGACACCCCCCAGGACGTCGAGTGGGCGATCGTCGACGGAGAGGTCTTCATGCTGCAGTCGCGACCGATCACGACGATCGACGAGGGCGGCGCCGACGCGACGGACGCCACCGAAACCGGCGACATCACGGAGGGGATCACCGACGGCAGCGGGACGCAGACCCAGGCCGCCGACGGCTCCGAGAGCGCAACCGGATCCGGAACGGGCGACGTGATAGTCGACGGCCTGGGCTCGAGCCCGGGCCGGGTCAGCGGCGCCGCCCGGATCGTCACCAAGCTCGACGAACTCGACAAGGTCGGCGAGGGCGACATCATCGTCACCGAGATGACGATGCCCGACATGGTGCCCGCGATGAAACGCGCCGCCGGCATCATCACCGACGAGGGCGGGATGACAAGCCACGCGGCCATCGTCTCCCGCGAGCTGGGCGTGCCCGCGATCGTCGGCACGACCAACGCGACGACGACGCTGGAGGACGGCCAGGTCGTCACGCTCGACGGCGACAAAGGGTCGGTGCTCGGGGGCGACATCGTCTCGCCCGAGGAGGAGGCCGAACCCGTCGAGGAGGTGCGCCCGCAGTCGCCGGTCAAGCCGATGACCGCGACCGAGGTCAAGGTCAACGTCTCCATCCCCGAGGCAGCCGAGCGCGCGGCCGCGACCGGCGCCGACGGCGTCGGCCTCCTGCGGACGGAGCATATGATCCTCTCGCTGAACCGGACGCCCGCGAAGTTCATCGAGGACGAGGGCGAGGACGCCTACATCAAGGAACTCGTCCAGGGCGTCCGCGGCGTCGCCGACGAGTTCTACCCCCGACCCGTCCGCGTGCGAACCCTCGACGCGCCGACCGACGAGTTCCGCCAGCTCGAGGGCGGCGAGGACGAACCCCACGAGCACAACCCGATGCTCGGCTACCGGGGCATCCGCCGCTCGCTCGACCGGCCCGAGGTCTTCGCCCACGAACTCGAGGCGTTCCGTCGGCTGTACGAGCTGGGCTACGACAACGTCGAGATCATGTTCCCGCTGGTCAACGACGCCGAGGACGTCTACCGGACCAAACGACTGATGACCGAGGCGGGGATCGACCCCGAGAAGCGCACCTGGGGCGTGATGATCGAGACGCCCGCCTCGGCGCTGGCCGTCAAGGGAATGGCCGAAGCGGGCATCGACTTCGCCTCCTTCGGGACCAACGATCTCACCCAGTACACGCTCGCGGTCGATCGCAACAACGAGCACGTCGCCGACCGCTTCGACGAGCTTCACCCCTCCGTGCTCCGATTGATCGCCGGCGTCATCGAAACCTGCCGCGAACACGACGTCGACACGAGCATCTGCGGCCAGGCCGGCTCGAAACCCGAGATGGTCCAGTTCCTCGTCAACGAGGGGATCCACTCGATCTCGGCGAACATCGACGCCGTCCGGGACGTCCAACACGAGGTCAAACGCGTCGAGCAGAAGCTGTTGCTCGATTCGGTGCGCTAGTTCGGGCCGTCGCAGCCGCGAACGTCGTCGAGTCTTTTTTGTCCGCGTCGCGGTTATTCGTCCGAAAGATTGCCCAGAAGCCATATCTCGCGCGGTAGCAGAGCGCGCCGATCGTCGAACCCGAGCGCGAACCAGGCCGTCCAGACGCCCGTGAAGACCGTCACTCGACAGTCGGAAGCGTCGCTGATGGTTTTGAGCCGCTCGTGGGTCCTTCCGGGCGCCCGTCAGCTCTCGTCGTAGTCTGCTCCTAAGTAGGAGATGAGATCCGTCACTGCCGCGTCGACGACTGTATCCGCTAGTGTACCGAGTTCGCGGTCGATCTCGTTCGGTCCGATAGCTCCGACAGCCCACGGGAGAATCACACTCGTTTTCGGGAGCCCGCCGTCGATCAGATCGTCCTCGTCGATCGGCAATCGCTCGTCGTACCACGTTTTCGTCGTAAGAGCCAAGGCGATGTACTGATCGCCGTGAAACGGCATCTCCGCCGTGTTGATGATCACCCACGGTCTGCCCGAATCATCGTCTCTGAACGGATCGTCCGCGTAGACGATCGTTCCGCGATCGAAACTCATTCGTCAACTTGCTCGCTCGCCTCGATCCATTCGTCACGATCCTCCTCACCGTAGAGATCGTCGAACAACTGCGTTACCCTGTGCGTATCGTAGGCCTGGCGCAGTCTATTCGTGTCGTCGGTGATCGCCCAGTACGGTCCCTTGTGGCGAACGAGGTCTCGGTCTTCGAGGCGGGAAAGAACGGGATGGATCGAATTTTCGTTGATCCCCGTTCGACTGGCGATTTCTTTGGCCTTCCACGCTCGATCCCGATTCTCGTAGAGGAACTTCAGCACCTGTTCGGGATTGCTCAGTTCCGCTAACTCCTCGGGAGAGCGTTCGTCGAATTGATCGATGTCGATAGACATACCCGCGTATTCGTATCGTAGCTATGTGAATGTACGCGACGTATTATGTAAGTTATGTACTGAGTGACTCCTCTATACGAGTGCCAGTATCCACCGGATCTGAGCGTTCCTACTGCAGCGCTATTGATAGTGGTGACTCGTTCGCCACTCTCGAGGACAGACCGGTCGTGAAGAACGCAACTACTAAGCGGTTGACCCGACTGCTGAGTGATATGCAAGCGGAGCCGCAGGCGTTCGACCGGGTCCTCTCGTCGATGTGCACGATGCCCCACCCGGACGCGCGCGATGCGGCCGAACGGTTTCTCGCGACGAACCCCGGCGACCCCGCCACCTACCAGCGGGTCGCAGCCCTCGAGGACGACGCGGTCGCGATGCTCGGCGAGATTGCGGGCCTCACCGACCCCGCCGGCTACGTCGCCAGCGGCGGGACGGAGGCGAACATCCAGGCCGTTCGCATCGCCCGCGAGCGGGCGGACTCGCCGACGCCGAACGTCGTCGTGCCCGAGTCGGGCCACTTCAGTTTCCAGAAGGCCGCCGACGTGCTCGAGGTCGAACTCCGGCTCGTGCCGACCAACGACGACCACCGGGCGGATCTCGAGGCGGTTCGGGCCAGCGTCGACCCCGACACCGCCCTGATCGTCGGCGTCGCGGGAACCACGGAGTACGGTCGGGTCGATCCGATCCCCGAACTCGGCGAAATCGCCGACTCGGTCGACGCCTTGCTGCACGTCGACGCCGCCTGGGGCGGGTTCGTCCTTCCCTTCACTGACCACGAGTGGCACTTCGGCCACGCGCCCGTCGACACGATGGCGATCGACCCCCACAAGATGGGCCAGGCCGCGGTTCCGGCGGGCGGATTGCTCGCCCGCTCCGAGTCGCTGCTCGACAAACTGGCCGTCGACACGCCGTACCTCGAGTCGACCGCCCAGGCGACGCTGACCGGGACTCGGTCGGGCGCGGGCGTCGCCAGCGCCGTGGCGGCGATGGAGGCGCTGTGGCCCGACGGCTACCGCGAGCAGTACGTCCGCTCGCAGCACAACGCCGAGTGGCTGGCCGACGCCTTAGAGAAACGCGGCTACGAGGTGGTCGATCCCACCCTGCCGCTGGTCGCGGCGACGGTCCCTCAACCGACGTTCGACGCGCTCCGGGCGAAGGGGTGGCGGATCTCCAGAACCGCGACGGGCGAGCTTCGGGTCGTCTGTATGCCCCACGTCACCAGCGAGATGCTCGCCTCCTTCGTCGGGGATCTGGACCGACTCGAGGTGCGCGCGAGCGTTCCCGTCGCGAGCGACGATTGAGAAAGACTCGAGTTCCTACTGCATCGCCTTGACCCAGCCCGGAACCGAGGCCATCCCCTCCTTGTCCTCCCAGCCGTGCTCGCGGAGGTACGCCTCGAACTCGGTGAACGCGAAGCCGAAGCGCTCCTCGAGCCCCTCGAGATCCGCGCCGTAGCCGACTTCGTTGAACCACTCGCACATGACGGTGAACTCCTCGCCGAAGGAGTCGTAGGCGTCCTCGATCGGGACGTGGACGGGTTCGATGTCCCGACCCGTCACCTCGGAGAGGGTGTCGGCAGCTTCCGCCAGGGTGAGCTCGTCGCCCGCGAGTTCGATCCGCTCGCCGACGAACGCTTCGGGGTTCGCGAGCGCGACGGCGGCGGCGTGGCCGACGTCGTCGGTGTCGATCATCTGCAGGGAGACGCCTTCCTCGAGGGGCAGCGCGATCTGGCCGTCATCGACGACGTCCTCGGCGAACGCCTCGAAGTTCTGGAAGAAGAACACGGGGCCGAGGACCGTCATCGGGAGCTCGAGATCCTGTGCGTGCTCGTCGATCTCCTGTGCCGAGTCGAAGTGGGGGACGCCGGTGTCCTCCCAGTGGCTGCCGACGCCGCTGAGGACGAACTGCTCGACGTCCTCGTCGGCGGCGACCTCGGCGATGTTCTTGCCCTGCTGGACCTGCGCGTCGTACCCTTGCGTCCAGAAGTTGGTGACCGCGAAGACGGCGTCGACCTCGGCGACGTGGGGGGCGAGCGACTCCTTGTCGTCCAAATCGCCCTCGACCATCGTCACCCCTCGCTCGGATAGCGACTGGGCCGTCTCGCTCGAGGCGTCCCGCGTCAGTCCGTAGACGTCGAACTCGGCGTCGCTCTCGAGCAGGTGCTCGACGACCGCGCCGCCCTGATTGCCGGTCGCGCCGGTGACGAGGACGCTGGTCGTCATCGTCGTTCACCTCGGACGGGAGCGTCAGTCGATACGGCGAACTCGGTTCGAACGGCGGCGTCGGATTGCGGTTGCATCACGTTACCTGATTCGTCACGTAACCATATACGCGTTTGGCGACGTTGGAGATACCACGTAACACTGGTGTTATCGCTCCCGTCGCGCGCCGAACCCGTCGCTGCTCGAGAGCGCGATGGAAAGTACAGACGGGGGCCGGGAAACGCAATCGAAGAGAAGCAGTCCCTCGCTACGCGCCGTTTTCCGCACAGATCTCGAGGAAGTTCTCGAAGATCTGTTCGCCTTCCTCGGTGTGGGCGACCTCGGGGTGCCACTGGACCCCGTAGAGGTCTCGGTCGGTGTCGCTCATCGCCTCGACGTCGCAGACGTCGCTGCGGGCGGTGCGTTCGAACCCCTCGGGGAGTTCCGTGACCTCATCCGCGTGGCTCGCCCAGACGCGGGTTTCGGGGTGGAGACTGCCCGTGAGCGGGTCGGCCTCGTCGACGATATCGACGGTTACGTCGGCGTAGCCGCCGTACTCGCCGCTGCCGACCTCGCCGCCGAGTTCCGTCGCGATCAGTTGCATCCCGAGACAGATGCCGAGGACGGGCACGTCGGACTCGAGGTACTCCGCCGAACGGCCGATTCGATCCATGTCGGGACCGCCGGAGAGGACGACGCCGTCGGCGTCGACCTCCGCGGGATCCGTGTCGTTGTCGATCAGTTCGGTGTCGACGCCGAGGTCCCGAAGCGCCCGCTGCTCGAGGTGGGTGAACTGTCCGTGGTTGTCCACCACGACGATCTTCGTCATTGAGAGGGTATAGCCAGCGGGTCGGTAAAAGCGGACCGGAACCGCGAGTGCAGTATCCGATGGTGGAACGGGTATTCCTCCCGTTCGGAGTCGGCGAAGCCTCGGGGCTTGGCTCCGAGGTAGTTCACGCGATGTCGATCTGCTTCCGCCACCTTTTATACTGGACGCGGGTTTCCTACGGTCGTCCGGAGGACAACAGGTGAAGCGTAGTCTGACGAGTGCAATTCTCTCGGTCGCCAGCGGCAAGTTCGTCGCGTTGATCCTGGGGATCATCGCTTCCCCGCTGCTCTATCGCTGGCTCGGCGACGTCGATTACGGCGCCTACGCGACGGTCCTCTCCGCCCACTCCATGTTCATGATCGTCGTCAGTACCCCGATCGCCGACGGCGTCCGGAAGTACGTCGCCGAGGACCGCGACGACCCCGCCTGGGAACGGACCGTCGTCGGCTTCTACTTCCGGCTGGCGACGCTGCTGGCCGTCCTCGGCGCCGCCGTTCTCGGAGTCGTCGCCTCCCTCGGCTTCTTCGAGTGGCTCTGGCGCGAGGAGTTCACGCTCTACTTCTACGTCACCGTCGCGCTGGTACTCACGGCTCAGTACTGGCCTTTCGCCAGGAAGACGCTGATGGGATTCGGTCTCGAGCGCTACTCGGAATCGCTGAAGATTCTCTTCAACGTCTCGTTCGTGGCCATCGCCCTCCCGCTCGTGTATTTGGGCTACGGCGTCGTCGGAGCCCTGCTCGGTCACATCCTCTCGAGCGGGCTGGTAGCGCTCCTCGGGCTGGTCGTCCTCCACTACCGTCAGTCGCTCGGGGGCGTCTTCGAGACGAACAACGGGATGCTTCCCAAACGGGAGATGATGACCTTCAACTCGCTGTCGATCGTCCTCGTGCTCCTCTTGATGTCGCTGTACCACATCGACATCCTGATGCTCCAGGCGATGGCCTCGGCGGACGCGCCGGGTCACTACAAGGCGGCGCTCGTGTTCGCCGAGTTCCTCTGGTTCGCGCCCATCGTCCTTCAGACGGTGTTCGTCCACTCGACGTCCGAACTCTGGTCCCAGGGGAAGGTCGATCAGATCTCGGCCGTCGCGGGTCGGACGCTCCGGTACACGTTCCTGATCACGGCGGTGATGGCACTCGGGATGGCGGCCCTCGCCGACGCCGCCGTCCCGATCTACTGGGGGCCCGGCTCCGAACCGGTGATCGCGCCGTTGCTCCTCTTGCTTCCCGGTGCGGTCGGATTCGCGCTCGCCCGCCCGATGCTCGCGATCGCCCAGGGGAAAGGCGAACTCCGGTACCCGATCGTCGCGACCGGCGCCGCGGCGACGATCAACCTGGTCCTGAACGCCGCCCTCATTCCGGCCTACGGGATGCACGGGGCGGCGATCGCGACGTCGATCGGGTACGGCTCGATGGCGATCTTCCACCTCTGGAGCGCCCGCAAGACCGGTTTCGACCCGATCACCAACGCCCGGTACGGACGGGTCGCCGCTACCACCGCCGTCGCGGCGGTCCCGATCTACCTCATGGCCGACGCGCTCTCGATGCCGATCGGGGTCCCGATCGTCGGCGCGATCCCGATCTCGATGTTCGTCGTCCCGCCTGCAGGGTTGCTCGTCTTCCTCGTCGTCGCCGTCCTCTGCCGTGCCCTCGAGTTGACCGAGATCCTCCGTATTCTCACGGAGTTCCCCGAACCGATCGGGTCGAAGGCCCGTCCGCTCTGTCGGCGCCTCCGAAACGCCGACGACGAGAGCGGCCTGTTGCGGTACTTCTAGAGACCGACGCCGTATTCGGAGGCGAGCGTCTCGCGGATCTCGACTCGTTTCGACGCCGTTTCCTGCGATCGGGTCCGGCTGACAAGCCCACCGATTCAGCGACGGCGAGCTGACAAGTGCGCCGGTACGTTTATGAACGCCTCTTCGGTTCGTATCTACATGGCACTCGATACGCGCCAGTTCGAGCATCCCGCCTGGCTCACCGCGGGAAGCACCGTCGTCGGCTACCTCTTGATTCTCGCCGTGCTGACGGCGGCGCTGTTCGTGGTGCCGTGGCTCGTCTTTGCGGCAGTATAGAGAGAAAGGACGGGACGAGTCGACCCGACAGTCCGATCAGGCGAACGTCTTCGAGACCTCGTCGGTCTCGTCGGTTTCGGCCTGGACCTTCTCCCAGGCGCCCCGGAAGTCCTCCATCCGGATCTCGGTGCGGTCGTCGCGGATGGCGAACATCCCGGCCTCGGTACAGATCGCCTTGATGTCGGCGCCGGACGCCTCCTCGGCCTCGGCGGCCAGTTCGGAGAAGTCGACGTCGTCGGCGACGTTCATCCCGCGGGTGTGGATCTCGAAGATGATCTCGCGGCCCTCCTGGTTCGGCTTGGGGACCTCGATGAGTCGGTCGAACCGACCCGGTCGGAGGATCGCACGGTCGAGCATGTCGAAGCGGTTGGTGGCGGCGATGATGCGGATGTCGCCGCGGTCCTCGAAGCCGTCCATCTCCGAGAGGAGTTGCATCATCGTCCGCTGGACCTCGGCGTCACCGGAGGTCTTCGACTCCGTGCGTTTGGCGGCGATGGCGTCGATCTCGTCGATGAAGATGACCGCAGGCTCGTGCTCGCGGGCGACCTTGAACAGGTCGCGGACGAGCTTCGCGCCCTCGCCGATGAACTTGTGTACGAGTTCGGAGCCGGCCATCTTGATGAAGGTGGCGTCGGTCTGGTTGGCCACTGCTTTGGCGAGCATCGTCTTCCCGGTGCCGGGCGGGCCGTACAGCAGGACGCCGCTCGGGGGCTCGATGCCGACGTCGTCGAACATCTCCGGCTTCTCGAGGGGCATCTCGACCGTCTCGCGGACTTCCTGCATCTGCTCCTCGAGACCGCCGATGTCCTCGTAGCTGACCTCGGGGCTCTCGGTGACTTCCATCACGCGGGCGCGGACGTCGGTCTCGTTCGAGAGGCTCTTGACGATCGACAGCGAGTTGTTGACGGCCACGCGGGCGTCGGGCTCGATGTCCTCGCGCATCTCCTCGGTGACCTCGGTCAGCGCCTCCTGGTTGTTCCCGTGTTGTTTGATGATAACGCCTTCGTCCGTCAGTTCCTGGACCGTGGCGACAAACAGGGGAGACTGCTTGAGCTTCTTGTTCTCGTGGGTAAGCCGCTCGAGCTTCTGCTGGTACTTGTTGTTCTCGGCGTTCGCATCGAGGAGTTTGTCGCGCATCTCCTCGTTTTGTGACTCGAGGATCTCTAACCGATCCTCGAGTGCCTGGATTTTCTCCTGTTGGGACGCCTCGTCCTCGTCGTAGGGGAGGTCGACGTCGTCCACAGTGTCGCTCATCACCTGTGAGTTGGGTGTTGGCTCATAAGAGGCTTCGGGTAACTACAGCTCCGCTGGAATATTACCATAGGACATAGAATGAAACAGAAAATATTATCAGGCCGTATTCGTAATGGGAGTACAGGATGAGTTCTCTAGAGTCGCCACAGCCCGAACCCACGAACCGGGGGTCGTGGGACGACGTCCGCGAGCTCCCGCCGAGTGCGAAACTCGTCGCGAAGGTCCTCGAGTACAACGACACCATGACCCAACAGCAGATCGCCGAGGAGACGCTCCTGCCCGCGCGGACGGTCCGGTACGCGCTGAACCGGCTCGACGAGGAGAACGTCATCGACTCCCGCTTCTCGTTCTCGGACGCGCGCAAGCGCCTGTACAGCCTCGATATCGAATCGTAGCGGAGCTGTAACTCTCGTTCCGGCCCGTTCGCGGGCGATCGATTCACGTTTTCGTCAGCGCGCTCTACTTTCACTCCGGTCGCGGAATCCATTTAGGGCCCCGCGGTTAACTCCCGACAGATGACGCGGGTGATACACACGGGCGACACCCACATCGGGTACCAGCAGTACAACTCGCCCGAACGACGACGGGACTTCCTCGAGGCCTTCCGGAGCGTCGCCGAGGATGCGATCGAGGGCGACGTCGACGCCGTGATCCACGCCGGCGACCTCTTTCACGACCGACGGCCGAACCTGGTCGACCTCCAGGGGACCGTCGAGATCCTTCGCTCGCTCGAGGACGCCGACGTCCCCTTCCTCGCGGTCGTCGGCAACCACGAGGGGAAACGCGACGCCCAGTGGCTCGACCTCTTCGCCGACCTCGGGCTCGCGACCCGACTCGGCGCCGAGCCGTACGTCCTCGAGGACGTTGCGTTCTACGGGCTCGACTTCGTCCCCCGCTCCCGGCGCGAGGACCTCGAGTACGAGTTCGCCCCGGTCCCCGACGAGACCGAGCACGCCGCCCTCGTGAGCCACGGCCTGTTCGAACCGTTCCCCCACGCCGACTGGGACACCGAGCGACTCCTCGAGGAGTCGACGGTCGAGTTCGACGCCGTCCTGCTCGGCGACAACCACCACCCCGACACCGCCGAGCTACGGGAGACGTGGGTCACCTACTGCGGATCGACCGAGCGCGCGAGCGCGAGCGAACGCGAGGACCGCGGGTACAACCTCGTCGACTTCGAACCCGGCGAGGAGCCGGCGATCCGTCGCCGAGGGATCGAGTCGACCCGCGAGTTCGTCTTCGTCGACGTCGAACTCGCCGAGGGCGAGGGCGTCGACCGCGTTCAGGAGCGGGTCCGCCAGCACGACCTCGAGGATGCGGTCGTCGTCGTCACCGTCGAGGGCGAGGGGAAGCCGATCACGCCCGCAGCCGTCGAGGAACTCGCCGTCGATCGCGGCGCGCTCGTCGCTCGCGTGAACGACCGCCGCGAACTGCCCGACGAGGGCGAGGCGGTCTCGGTCAGCTTCGCCGACCCCGACGACGCGGTTCGCGAGCGGGTTCGCGAACTCGGCCTCAGCGACGCCGCCCTCGAGATCGACCGCACCGTCCGGAACGACGACCTCGCGGACGCGAACGTCCGCGAACGGGTCGAGCGATGCACCCGTGAGCTGCTCGAGGACGACGGGGCCGCCTTCGAACCCGCACCCGATCGGGAGCCGGGCGACGAGGACGTGTCGACGGTCGCGAACCAGCTCTCGGCCGAAGCGGAGAGCGAAGCCGGCGCTGGCGCCGACGAACCGAGTCGCGCCGAGTCCGCGGCGGACGAGAGCGCGAGCGACAACCCCGCGAGCGCGGTCGACGGCGACGCGAACGGGGAGGCCGATTCCGCAGCCGACGAACGGAGCGACGCCGCCGCGACGGACTCCGGGGACGGCTCTGACTCCGGATCGGCGCCGAGTTCCGGCGGCGAGTACGCCTCGCTGGGTGATTTCGAATGAGGGTCGACCGCGTCCGCCTGCGTAACTTCAAGTGCTACGGCGAGGCCGAGCTCGGCCTCGAGCGGGGGGTGACGATCGTTCACGGCGTCAACGGCAGCGGGAAGTCGACACTGCTCGAGGCGGTCTTCTTCGCGCTGTACGGCTCGAAGGCGCTGGGCGATCGCACCCTCGACGACGTGATCACGACCGGCGAGGACGACTGCGAGGTCGAACTCGAGTTCACCCACGACGGCGAGAGCTACCGCGTCGAGCGGCGGCTCAAGCTGCGGGGCGATCGCGCGACGACGACCAAGTGCGTTCTCGAGGGGCCGGGCGAGACGATCGAGGGCGCGCGGGACGTCCGCCACGAGGTGACCGAACTGCTGCGGATGGACGCCGAGGCGTTCGTCAACTGTGCGTACGTCCGCCAGGGGGAGGTGAACAAGCTGATCCACGCCTCGCCGGGCGAGCGCCAGGACATGATCGACGACCTCCTGCAGCTGGGCGCGCTCGAGGAGTACCGCGAACGAGCCAGCGACGCCCGGCTCGGCGTCAAGTCGGTGCTCGACGGCCAGCGCGAGGTGCTCGAGGACCTCCGGACGCAGGTCGAACGCAAGGAAGACCAGGATCTCCACGACCGGCTGAACGCCCTCGAGTCGAGCCACGCCGACGTCGTCGCCGACATCGAACGCTTCGAGTCCCAG
This sequence comes from Natronococcus sp., assembly GCF_047921035.1. NCBI lineage: Archaea > Methanobacteriati > Methanobacteriota > Halobacteria > Halobacteriales > Natrialbaceae > Natronococcus > Natronococcus sp. The sequence goes on along the minus strand of NZ_JBLRWX010000006.1, from coordinate 28,413 downwards.
CGCGAGAACGCGCGGGAGACCCTCGAGACGGCCGCGGACGTCCTCGAACGCCACGAGGAGACCCGCGAGGAGATCGCGGACCTCGAGGAGGGGATCGAGGAGCTGCGCTCGAAGATCGCCGAGACCGAGCGAAAGCGCGAGGACGCCGGCGAGACCCTCCGCGAGCGAAGGAGCGAACGCGAGGAACTCGCGGACGAGCGCGACGGGCTGCTCGCGGAAACGGAGCTCGAAACGGGCGACGCCGACGCGGTCGAGTCCCGAATCGAGGAGGTCGAGGCCCGCGACGAGGAGCTCCGGGACGGCCTCGAGGACGTCCGCGTCTCGATCACGGAGCGCAACGGCGAAATAGAGCGGCTGCGCGAGGAGGCCGACGACCTCGAGTCCCAGGCCGAGCGGGCCCGCGAGGAGGCCGACGACCTCACCGAGCGGATCGAGGCCGACCGCGAGGCCATCGCCGACCGCGAGGAGAAGGTCGACGACCTCGAGGACGACCTCGAGTCCGCCCGCTCGGCGTTCGACGACGCGCCGGTCGCGTTCGGCGAGGCCGAGAGCTACCTCGAGGACCTCGAGAGCGAGCGCGAGGAGCTCGTCTCGACGATCAACGACGTCACCGCCGAGATCCGGTCCGTCGAGAACGCGATCGAGGAGGGCGAGCGGCTCCGCGAGGAGGGGAAGTGTCCCGAGTGCGGCCAGGACGTCGCGGACTCCCCTCACGTCGACGTCCTCGAGGAGAAACACGACGAACTCGCGGCGCTCGAGGAGCGGCTGTCGGGCCTCGAGGACGACCGCGACGACCTCGAGGAGCGGATCGAGCGCGCCGAATCGTTCGTCGAGACCGAGCGACGCGTCGACCGCCTCGAGGAGAACCGCGAGAACGTCGCGCAGCTGCTCGCCGAGAAGCGCGGGAGCCTCGAGGACCGACGGGAGCAACGCGACCGACTCCGCGAGGAGGCCGACGAGTACGAGCGCGAGGCCGAGACGAACCGCGAGCGGGCGAGCGAGCTCGAAAGCGAGGTCTCGGACGCGCGGGCGGAACTCGGCGAGATCAACGCCGAGCGCGGCGACATCAAGGACCGACTGGAGACGCTTCGTCGGGTAAGCGAGATCGGGGCCGAGCGCGCCGAACTCGCCCGTGAGATCGAAACGCTGCGGGAGCGACGCACGGACTGGGAGACGATGAACGACGAGCGCCGCGAGCAGCTCTCGGCCGACCGCGAGCGCAAGCGCGAACTCGAGTCCGAGTTCGACGACGACCGGATCGAAACCGCCCGCACAAAGAAATCGAACGCCGAGCAGTACCTCGAGAAGGTCGACGAGAAGCTCGCGGAACTCGAGGCCGACCGCGACGAGTTACAGGGGAAGATCGGCGGCGTCGAGGAGAAGATCGAGGAGCTCGAGCGGCTTCGAGAGCGCCTCGAGACCGTCGAGGGGAAACTCGAGCAGCTCGACTCGCTGTACGACGAGGCCGAAACGCTGCAGACGACCTACGGCGAGTTGCGCGCGGAGCTGCGCCAGCGCAACGTCGAGACCCTCGAGCGACTGTTGAACGAGACGTTCGACCTGGTCTACCAGAACGACTCCTACGCCGCGATCGACCTGGACGGGGAGTACCGACTGACCGTCTACCAGAAGGACGGCGAACCGCTCGAGCCCGAACAGCTCTCGGGCGGCGAGCGGGCGCTGTTCAACCTCAGCCTGCGGTGTGCGATCTACCGGCTGCTCGCGGAGGGCGTCGAGGGAACCGCGCCGATGCCGCCGCTAATCCTGGACGAGCCGACCGTCTTCCTCGACTCGGGACACGTCACGCAGCTGGTCTCGCTGGTCGAGTCGATGCGGGATCTGGGCGTCGAACAGATCGTCGTCGTCAGCCACGACGAGGAGCTGATCGGCGCGGCGGACTCGCTGGTCCGCGTCGAGAAGGACGCGACCTCGAACCGGTCCCGGCTCGAGCGCGGCCGGCCGACGGAGGCGGCGCTGCTGACCTCGGAGTGACAGGTTCGAAAGTGGCGAGCAGATCCGGTCAGGAGCCGGGTTCGGTCCCGGACGAATCGTCGTCGGTCGATCGAGTCGCGGCCGACTCCTCGTCGATGTCCGCACCGATCGTCTCGAGTGCGGTTTCGGCGTCGTCGGTGAGTCGGTAGCCGCGCTCGCCGGCGACGTCGGTTTCGGTGATCAGGTCCGCCGCCGTCAGCACCGTGAGCCGACCGTGGAGATCGCTCTCGCAGCAGTCGTAGGTCTCGATCAGTTCGCGAACGCCCAGCGGACCGCGCTTGCCGAGTTCGACGAGCAGCCCGAGACCGGTCTCGTCGTGGACGGCCGACAGCAGCGTTCGGACGGGTTCGCCGACCGTTCGGGCGGCCGTCTCGAGAACGGACTCCTCGGCGAGGTGCTCGAGGCGGTCGTTCTGGACGTAACACTCGTTTCCGGTTTCGGGGTCGCGAACGAGACTCGCGTGCTCGGAGCGTTTGAGAAGGACGTATCGCTTCCCGGTGTCGTCTTGGACGGGTTTCATGATCGGTCGGGATCGTCGGGTGATCGGTGGTCGGACTCCGACTCCGAAGTCGTTTCGCCGGGAATTGACTGTGCGGTATTCGTGTCGGCGCCGGAGTCGCTCGCCTCGTCGTCGGTCGTCGTCGGATCGTCGCGGCTCGTCGCCCGGTAGCTCCGGTATCGGTAGGCGGCGAACCCGAAGAGGACGAGCCCGCCGACGACGAGGACCAAACTGTTGGTCGAGAGACCGTCGAAGAGCAGGAACAACACGCCGAGCGAGAACGCGAGCACGGCCGCGTTGACGACGAGCACGATCGACCAGAACGCCTGCAGCAGGTCGCTCGGAACGTCGGTTTCGACCGCCGTCTCCGAGTCGGTCGACGGCTCGAACTCCGAGCGCAGATCCGACCCGAGGTCGGACCCCGCGTCCTCGGTCGACACTCGCGGAATCGTCAGCGAATCGCTGTCGGGGTCGGTAAACTCCTCCTCGGGGTCCCACTCCTCGGGTTCGTGTTCGGATCGGTCGAACACCACAGGTCCGAAAACGGGAAGCGCAAGGAAAAGGATTCGCGTTCACCCGCAGAACTCTCAGACGAACTCCTCGAGCGTCAGCGTCCTGCTCGTCTCGACCCACGCGAGGGGGTTCTCCGCGTCGTAGAACACGACGCCGTCGTCGATCTCGTAGGCCTCGATCGTCGCTGTGCCCTCGGGTTCGCTACTCGGTTCGCCTCGATCCGTCATCTCGTCTTCGTTGGCACGAGTGGACACGTCGGTCACCTCGTCCTTGCTATGTGTTACCACATTATATGCTTTGTTCTTCCTTCAGTTTTGCGTGGTATCGACGGGAATGGTGGGTTTTTAACCGGCGGCGCCAAACGTCGACACAATGACCGAGGCGGGCCAGACCGGACTCGCGGAGTTTTCCCGCGAGTCTTCCGAACGGCCGGACGAAGAGGCAGCCGCCGTCGCCGGCGACGGGACGGGAGACAGCACAGCCGTGATCGACGTTCGCGAGGAGACGCTTCCGGAGCCGACGGGAGCACTCGAGCTCGCCGTGATGCAGGTCGACTACACCATCGCCGGCTACGGCGACGACGAGCGCCCGATCATGCACGTCTTCGGCCGCACGACCGACGGCGAACTCGAGCACGTCCAGGTCGTCGGCTTTCGCCCATACTTCTACGCGCCGACCGACAGCCTCGAGCGCCCGCCCGAGGAGGCGTACGACCGGCTCACCGGAAGCCGCGAGGAGGACCGAAACGGAAAGCCCTACGAGAGCATCCGCGGCGAGAAGCTGACGAAGATCTTCGGGCAAACGCCGCGGGACGTCGGCCAGGTCCGCGACGAGTTCGAACACTACGAGGCCGACATCCTCTTCCCGAACCGGTTTCTCATCGACAAGGACGTCCGCAGCGGGATTCGCGTCCCCGAGCGGCGGGCCGACGACGGCTCGCTGGTCGTCCCCCACGACGAGGTCGAGGCGACCGACGTCGACGCCGAACCGCGCGTGCTGACGTTCGACATCGAGGTCGAGGACCGCCACGGCTTCCCGGAGGATGGCGAAGAACCCATCGTCTGTCTCACCAGCCACGACTCCTACCGTGATAAGTACATCATGTGGGTCTGTGCAGCCGATGAGGGTTCCGGCCACATTCCCGACGAGATCACCGAGTACGACCCGATCGAGGGCGAGATCGACCACGAGGTTCGAGCGTTCGAGGAGGAGGAGGCGATGCTCGAAGCGTTCGTCGACTACGTTGCTGATCGAAATAAGGCAGATCCAGACATCGTCACTGGCTGGAACTGTCTTCCGGCGGATAGCGACGTCCTCATGGCGGACGGAACCGAAAAAGAGATACAAGATATCGAAATCGGGGATTCGGTAGTCGGTTCCGAATCACAGCAAACAAGCGTTGCAGAAGTAACGAACAAGTGGGAAAGCAAAAAAGAGATTCGTGAATTCTCGTTAGCTGATGGATCCTCGCTCCGATCGTCAGCCGAGCATCGGATAATGGTCGGGGACGACGATACTGTAGACTGGAAGGAGGGGGGCGAAATCGAATCTGGTGATTACGTACTCAAGCCGCGGAGACTCTCCGTCGAAGAGCCGATCGTCCCCACACTTTCGGAACTCATTCCAGTAGAGAACCAACGGTACGCCAACAAACAGACGGTCTCAGAATTCAAGACGGATCTTCCATACGGTGCCATCACCGAGTTAGCCGACGAATTCGACGTTGCAACCGGAACGTTACACCACCCTCACACGACCGTCTGGACGCCGAAACGCTGTCGAGATGCAGCGAGCCAGTACGATGTTCCCGTTCCAGATGGTGGCGTCGAATATCGGGGAACGGGTGTTGCTCTCGAACGAAAAATAACGCCTGACGAACTCTATTACGCTGGGCTGATCCTCACGGACGGGTCGATGTCGACAGATGATGGCGTTCGGTTCTACAACACTCGAGAAGAACTTCATCGACAATTCCCTGGCGAGAATCACTTAGAACCGGACGGAAAGGGATGTTACAAACAGAACGTGCTGGATTATGCGATGATGTATGCCCTTAACGGGCTCGGTATTCCGTTTGGAAACAAAAACGACGGCCCCGTCGATCTCTCGATGATTTACGAAATGCCGTCCGAATACATCAGTCGCTTCTTGGCAGGAGCTATCGATGGCGACGGAAATATTGCGCAAAGTGGGATCACAGTTGCTGCCGAGAACCGGTCGATCGGTGAGTGGTACGTAAAGCTATTCAAGCGACTTGGAATCTACGCGCAGCAACGAGAGAACGTCGTTAGGATTCCCGATGCGAAACGCGGCATCGATCGACTGAAGGACTGCGTTCTCCCGCATATGGGACATCCCGAAAAGAAAGACGCCCTAACGGACTTTGAGGGCGGCAAAAGCGCTCAATCCGAGAACATCCCATACGCATTGTTCGAAGCTGATGTCGGGACTGACGCCAAACGGGTCGGGAACGACAAACACCGGCGAGGTATCAACCTCAAACGTCATGAGACACACTCCGAGGAGTGGGAAGAGTACGTCTTCGTTGAGGTAACGGACGTTTCGGTAACTGGTACTGAAACGACCTACGACATCGAAACGACGACGCATAACTTCATCGCTGAAGGGTGTCTGGTCCACAACTGCGATGATTTCGACGCACCATACCTCCTCGATCGTCTCGAGGAACTCCAGGGTCCTCATCACGACTACAACCTCGAGATCGATCGCCTCTCCCGAGTGGACGAGGTCTGGCGCAGCAACTGGGGCGGTCCCGACATCAAGGGTCGAGTCGTCTTCGACCTGCTCTATGGCTACCAGCGGATGGTCTTCTCCGAACTCGACTCCTACCGGCTGGACGCCGTCGGCGAGTCCGAACTCGGGGTCGGCAAGGAACGTTACACCGGCGACATCGGCGACCTCTGGGAGGGCGACCCGACCCAGCTGCTCGCGTACAACCTCCGGGACGTCGAGATCTGCGTCGAACTCGATCGCCAGCAACAGATCATCCCGTTCTGGGACGAGGTCCGATCGTTCGTCGGCTGCAAGCTCGAGGACGCCCCCACGCCCGGCGACGCCGTCGACATGTACGTCCTCCACCAGGCCCACGGCCAGTTCGCCCTCCCCTCGAAGGGACAACAGGAGGGCGGCGAGGAGTACGAGGGCGGAGCCGTCTTCGATCCGATCACGGGCGTCAAGGAGAACGTCACCGTACTGGACCTGAAGTCGCTGTACCCGATGTGCATGACGACGATCAACGCCTCGCCGGAGACGCGGGTCGATCCCGACGAGTACGACGGCGAGACCTACACCGCGCCGACCCAACCCGACCCCATCCACTTTCGCAAGGAGCCCGACGGCGTGATGCGCGAGATGATCACGGAGCTGCTCGCCGAGCGCGAGGAAAAGAAAGGGCTCCGGAACGAGCACAAACCCGGATCACCTGAATACGAGCAGTACGACCGCCAGCAGGGTGCGGTAAAGGTTATCATGAACTCGTTGTATGGTGTATCAGGATGGGAACAATTCAGACTTTATGATAAGGAGGCAGCATCCGCGATCACCGCTACTGGGCGCGAAGTAATCGAATTTACGGAAACTGCCGCGGATGAGATGAATTATCAGGTTACGTATGGTGATACGGACTCCGTCATGCTCGAGCTCGGACCCGACGTCTCGAAGGAGGAAGCCATCGAGCAGTCCTTCGAGATTGAAGAGCACATCAACGACCGCTACGACGACTTTGCGCGCGAGGACCTGAACGCCGAGGCCCACCGCTTCCAGATCGAGTTCGAGAAACTCTACCGGCGCTTCTTCCAGGCGGGAAAGAAGAAACGCTACGCCGGTCACATCACCTGGAAGGAGGGGAAGGATGTCGACGACGTCGACATCGTCGGCTTCGAGTACCAGCGCTCGGATATCGCCCCGATCACCAAGGAGGTCCAGCATCGGGTGATCGAGATGATCGTCAAGGAGGGCGACGTCGAGGGCGCCAAGGAGTACGTCCAGGGTATCATCGAGAACGTCCGCGCGGGCGAGGTGAGCCTCGAGGAGATCGCCATCCCGGGCGGGATCGGCAAACGCCTGGACAACTACGACACCGACACCGCCCAGGTTCGGGGCGCCAAGTACGCGAATCGGGTGCTCGGGACGAACTTCCAGCGCGGAAGCAAGCCCAAACGACTCTACCTCGAGCGCGTCGATCCCGCCTTCTTCGAGCGACTCGAGGACGAGGAGGGGTTCGACGCGCGCCGGGATCCCGTCTACGGGGCGTTCAAGCGCGATCCCGACGTCATCTGTTTCGAGTACGACGACCAGATCCCCGAGGAGTTCGCGGTCGACTACGACACGATGCTCGAGAAGACGCTGAAAGGGCCGATCTCGCGGATCCTCGAGGCACTGGACGTCTCCTGGGAGGAAGTGAAGTCGGGTCAGGAACAGACCGGGCTCGACCAATACTGGTAAAGACTACTCGAGGGCGTCGTTTCGCGGACTCGTTCGGAACGATATCGGCGGTTTCACCGTCCGACGGCCCGAAACCGTCGACGGGACGGAGTTTCGGATCGCTCCTCGTCGCTTCTCGTTCGGTGAAATATTCTTGGTTATTCGAAACCGTATCCAATCGCATACGAAACCGTTATCAGGCGGACGACCCACGGTTCACACGACAGACTACTATGGCACGCCTCGAACTACGCAACCTGCACGCGGAAGTGGCGGACGGTGACGAGAAGATCCTCGAGGGCGTCGACCTCGAGGTCGAGTCGGGCGAGATCCACGCCCTGATGGGGCCCAACGGCTCCGGGAAGTCGACGACCGCGAAGGTCATCGCCGGCCACCCGGCCTACGAGGTCACCGAGGGCGAGGTCCTGATCCACCTCGAGGAAGACGAGTTCGGCGAGGATATCGAGATCGACGAGGACCAGCGCACCTGGAACCTGCTCGAACTCGAGCCCAACGAGCGCGCAGCACTGGGCGTCTTCCTGGGCTTCCAGTACCCCGCCGAGATCGAGGGCGTCACGATGACGAACTTCCTCCGCACGGCGCTGAACGCCAAGATCGAGGAGCGCGAGGAGCTCTTCGAGGACGAGGACGAAGCGGAAGCAGAAGAGGAGGAGGACGAAGGCTTCGAGACGTCGCCGATGGAGGGCGACGTCGACGAAGGTGAGGTCGGCGTCGCCGAGTTCCAGCAGATCCTCCAGGAGAAGATGGAGCAGCTGGACATGGACGAGCGGTTCGCCCAGCGATACCTCAACGCCGGCTTCTCCGGCGGGGAGAAGAAACAGAACGAGGTCCTCCAGGCCGCCATCCTCGAGCCGTCGGTCGCCGTCTTAGACGAGATCGACTCCGGGCTCGACATCGACCGCCTGCAGGACGTCTCGAACGGGATCAACGCCCTGCGCGACGAGCAGGGCACCGGGATCCTCCAGATCACCCACTACCAGCGCATCCTCGACTACGTCGAGCCCGATCACGTCCACGTGATGCTCGACGGCCAGATCGCAAAGAGTGGCGACGCCTCGCTCGCCGAGGAGCTCGAGGACAAGGGGTACGACTGGGTCCGCGAAGAGGTCTACGGCACGGCGTAACCGGATTCGACTAGAACAACCGTAATAACGCTACAGCCGTAAACACGAATACATACCAATTATGAGTTCCGAACAAGACCACCTCAAAGAAACCGACACCGAGGCGCGCTTCGAGTTCAAGAAGGAGCAGAACGCCGCCGTCAAGTCCGACAAGGGCCTGACCGAAGAGGTCATCCGGATGATCTCGGATGACAAGGACGAGCCCGACTGGATGCTCGAGCGGCGTCTGCGCGCGCTCAAGCAGTACCAGAACATGCCGATGCCGACCGACTGGCCCGGTCAGCCGGACCTGACCGAACTCGACATCGAGGAGATCGTTCCCTACATTCGCCCGGACGTCGACAAGCGCGAGGGCGTCGACGACTGGACCGAACTCCCCGACGAGATCAAGGACACCTTCGACAAGCTGGGCATCCCGGAAGCCGAGAAGAACGCCCTCTCGGGCGTCGGCGCCCAGTACGAGTCCGAAGTCGTCTACCAGAACATGCAGGAGCAGTGGGAGGAGAAGGGCGTCATCTTCATGAACATGGACCGCGCGGTCCAGGAGCACCCCGAGCTCGTCAAGGAGCACTTCATGACGACCTGCGTCCCCCCGAGCGACAACAAGTTCGCCGCGCTCCACGGCGCCGTCTGGTCGGGCGGCTCGTTCGTCTACGTCCCCGAGGACGTCACCGTCGAGATGCCCGTCCAGGCGTACTTCCGGATGAACTCCGAGGGGATGGGCCAGTTCGAGCACACGCTCATCATCGCCGAGGAGGGCTCGGAGGTCCACTACATCGAGGGCTGTTCCGCGCCGAAGTACGGCACCCACAACCTCCACAGCGGGGGCGTCGAGGTGTTCGTCGGCGAAGACGCCCACGTTCAGTACTCGACCGTCCAGAACTGGTCGAAGAACACGTTCAACCTCAACACCAAGCGTGCGATCTGTGAGGAGAACGCGACGATGGAGTGGGTCTCCGGCAGCATGGGCTCGAAAGCGACCATGCTCTATCCGTGTACGATCCTCAAGGGTCGCGGCTCGACGGACACCCACATCACCATCGCCTTCGCGGGCGAGGGCCAGGACATCGACACCGGCGCGAAGGTCTACCACAACGCGCCCGAGACGTCCTCGACCATCGAGTCGAAGTCGATCTCGAAGGACGGCGGCCGCACCAACTACCGCGGTCTCGTCCACATCGCCGATGGCGCCGAGAACTCCTCGACCGCCGTCGAGTGTGACGCGCTGATGTTCGACAACGAGTCGACCTCCGACACCATGCCGTACATGGAGATCGAGGAGTCGAAGGTCGACGTCGCCCACGAGGCGACCGTCGGCAAGATCGGCGACGAGGACATCTTCTACCTCCAGTCCCGTGGACTGGACGACGACGACGCCAAGAAGATGATCGTCGCCGGCTTCATCGAGCCGATCACGGAGGAACTGCCGATCGAGTACGCGGTCGAACTCAACCGCCTCATCGAACTCGAGATGGAGGGGAGCCTCGGATAATATGAGCGCAGGAACACAGGTACACGCCAATCTGACCGAAGAACAGGTACGCCAGATCTCCGACGGGCTGGACGAGCCCGAGTGGCTGCTCGAGACCCGTCTCGAGGCGCTCGAGGCGCTCGAGGAGCTCGACATGCCCGACGTCATCCGGACGCCGGGTCGCGACTGGACGAACCTCCACGAACTCGACTTCGAGTCGCTCGTCGATCCGCTGAACGCGGCGGAGAACAAGGATCAGGTCGGCCCCGACGAGGTCGACGTCCTCCCCTGGAGCGAGGCCGTCCAGGAACACGAGGAGCTCCTGCAGGAGCAGTTCGGCTCCGTCGTCGACCCCCAGGAGAACTACCTGACGGCGCTGTCGACGGCGCTGTTCAGCACCGGGACCGTGATCCACGTCCCCGAGGGCGTCGACGCCGAGGACGTGACGATCCGGACCGAGCAGAACTCCAGTTCGCTGTTCAACTACACGCTCGTCGTCACCGAGGAGTCCTCCTCGGTCACGATCATGGAGCGTCAGTCGACCGGCGAGGAGGCCGAGGAGCAGTACTATAGCGGGATCGTCGAGGTCGTCGCCGGCGAGAACAGTTCGGTTCAGTACGGCAGCCTCCAGAACCTCTCGGAGGAGGCGTACAACTTCGCGCTCAAGCGCGGCGACGCCGACACCTACGCGACGATCAACTGGATCGAGGTCAACATCGGCACCCAGCTGACCAAGTCCGGCGTCTCGACGGAGCTCAACGGCGACTCCTCGGAGACCCAGATCGTCGGCGCCTTCTACGGCCACAACGACCAGCACTTCGACCTCGACGCGAAGGTCTGGCATCGCGCCGAGCACACGACGGCAGACCTCGTCACCCGCGGCGTGACCGACGACGTCGCCCGCTCGGTGTACGAGGGCGTCCAGGACGTCGGCCGCGACGCCTGGGACACCAGCTCCTACCAGCGCGAGAACACGCTGATGCTCTCGGACGAGTCCGAGGCCGACGCCTCGCCGAAGCTGATCATCAACAACCACGACACCGAGGCCAGCCACTCGGCAACGGTCGGCCAGATCGACCAGGAGGATCTGCTGTATATGACCTCCCGCGGCATCGATCCGCGCTCGGCGCGCAACATGCTCGTCGAAGGGTTCTTCGTGCCCGTGCTCGAGGAGATCGCGGTCGACGAGCTCCGGGAGGATCTCGAGGACCTCGTCGCGGCGCGGCTCCGAAAGCGCGACTAACGACGAGCGAGGCGGTTCGGACACGCCGTTTTCGTCCGTCTGACGAGCTTTTTTGTATCGAAGCCCGGTACCGATCGGTAATGCCGGGGCTGTCGGTGGCGTTCGACGCCGAGACGCTCGAGGAACTCGAGGCGGAGCGACGACTCCTGGGATTCGAGAGCCGGGATGCCTACGTCCGGTGGATCGTCGACCGGCGGGACGCGCTCGAGGAAACGGACGAAGAAGCGCCTCGAGCACCGGAGCCTGCTCGGTCCCGAACCGAAGCCGAGCCCGGAGTTTCGTCTCCGACCGAAGCGGACGCGGACGACTCGAGCCGATCGGCCGAGATCGTCGCGCAACTCGACGGAACCGGGGCGTCGCTGGTCCCGGAACGGGTTGTCAGGGTCCCCGAGGACGACATCGGCACGGACGCGACCGTCCTCGAGACCGTCCGGTTCGATCGCCTCGACGAACTCTCGCGGCGGGCGGTCGCCGAGACGCGCAGTCGGCTGGATCGGGACGTCGAGACGGGCCTCGAGTACCGATCGACGACCGACCTCGAGCGGAAGACGGTTCGGGTCGGCGCGGATCTCGTGGATCTCGAATCACTCTCGGTACCGGGGCGATCCGAGGAGCGGCGCGAGAAACGACGAACCGTCGCCGGGATCGCGATCGCGCTTCTACGAGACGAGGGACGGGCGAGGAAGGCGCGGTTCGTCGCCGAACTCTACGACATCCATCCCGCGGGCTACGAGACCGCCGACGGGTGGTGGAGGTTTCTCAAGGGCGCGTTCGATCAGGTCGACACGATCGAGGGTGGGAACGGGAGCCGCATCTGGCGGTACGTCGGCGACTCTCGGGATCGGGATGCCTGAAGTTAAGTAGCACGCTCACCGACGGTACGCGTATGAGTCTGGGACAGCGCGTCTCGAGCGACCACCAGCTCGCCCGACTCCTCCAGATCGGGGTCGTCCTGGAGGAGGTGGTCGAGTCGCGCGCCGCCCACCACCTCGAGTCGCTGCCGGCCGACGAGCGCGAGACGATCGACGACGAGGTGCGGGCGCTGCTCGCAGAAGCCGCCGAGGAGTCCGCCGAACACCGCGAGCGCCTCGAGACGCTGGTCGACGATCTCGACGCCGAGACGGTCGCCTACGAGGAGATCAACGCCCTGGTCGACGCACAGTACGGACCGCCCGAGGATACCGACGGCGTGCTCTACGATCAGCTCTGTAACGAGGAGACCGCCTACAAGTTCTACGACGATCTGATCGAGGCGATCGAGGCCTCCGACGGCGAGTTTGCCATCGACCGCGACCGGCTGCTCGAGACGCTGTCCGACATTCGCGAGGAGGAACGGGAGGGCGTCGAGGAGGTAACCGAGATCATGGAGCGCAGAGCATGATCGGCGCCCGGAGCGAGCGGCGACGACCGACGGATCGCAGCCAGACCGACACCGACGGAGGGACGCGATGAACACTGCAGACCAGTATCTCAAGGCGATATACCTCGCACAGCGCATCGACGACGGTCCGGCCTCGACCGGCACGCTCGCGGACCTGCTCGAGGTCAGTCCGGCCAGCGTCAACGAGATGATCGGCAAGCTCGAGGAGCGCGGCCTGGTCGAACACGAGAAGTACAAGGGAGCGAGCCTGACCGATGAGGGTCTCGAGCGCGCCCACGACGCCCTCCAGACCTACTGCATCATCGAACGGTTCCTCGCGAACGTCCTCGAGGTCGAGGAGTTCCGGGAGGAGGCCCACGCCCTCGAGGCGGTGATCGACGACACCGTCGCGGACCGGCTCGACACGATCATCGACCGTCCCGAGGAGTGTCCGGACTGTTTCGACCCCGAGGCGGACTGCTGTAAGTACCTCGAGGTACCCGGCCGAGCGGACTAACGCTTGTCGGCGCGGCGTTTCGAACGCGGGCCGGAGCTATTCCGACCCGAACCGCACGTATCGGTGGCCGACGGCCGCAGCGCAAGCGAGCGCAGCGACGACCGCGAGGGACAGTTCGAACGGCAGCGACCAGCTCTCGCCGTCCCAGTCGCTCTCGAAGACGTCCGCGTAGTACGACGCCGCCTCCGGGCCGTGTAAGGCGAGCAACACCTCGCGGTTGTTTCGCAGCGAGTTCTCGTTCCAGTTCGCGCTGCCGACGACGGCGACCTCGCGGTCGATCACGATCCCCTTCGCGTGTACCTTCTCGAACGCGTCGGTGTCGTCGACGAGCCTGACCTCGAGCGACAGGCCCTCTTCCTCGGCCGTGCGCTCGAGGTCGGCCGCCAGCGCCTCGTGTTCGTCCTCGACGTACCACGACGAGTCGAGCAGGATTCGAACGTCGACACCCCGTCGAGCCGCCTCGAGGGTCGCCTCGAGCAGGGAGACGTCGTCGGCAACGGTGGCCTGCTTGATCAGGATCTCGTCGTCGGCGTCGGCGAGCAGCTCCCGTAGCCGCGGCTCGGCGTTCTCCGGCGCGAGCAGGAGTTCGGCCGTCTCGACCGGCACGGTCTCGGCCCCGTGACTCGTCGAAAACTCGCGGGGCGGCGGGGAGTCGTCCTCGACGAACGAGGTGTCGGCCCGAAAGCTCGCCCCCGATTCGGTGTCCCAGCCCTCGAAATCCGCGCGGAAGACGGCGGCCAGCTCGTCGGCGAGTGGACCGTCCTCGAGACGGACGCCCCAGCCGCGACTCGACTCGCCACCGATTCCCGAGGGCTTCCAGTTCTCGCTCGTTACGAGGACCGACCCGTCCGCGACCGCGTACTTCGGATGGTGAAACCGGTAGCGCGCCCCTTCGCCGCCGAGGACCCGAACGTCGACGCCGCCGCGCTCGAGCGTCTCGATGACGTCCGCGGTCGCTACAGGGGTACCGCCGACGGGTCCCGACTCGAGCAGTACCGCCACGTCGACGCCCCGGTCGGCGGCCGCGACGAGGTCGTCGGCGACGTCGTCGTCGGTGAACGTGTAGCCGGCCAGCAGGAGTCGGTCGTCGGCCTCGCGGATCGTCTCCCGCGGGACGTCGGGGCTGTCGGGGAGGACGAACGCGGTCGCCTCGTCGACATCGGCGGTCGACGCCGGGAGACAGGTCGCGTCCCGGGGCCACCACTCGCCGCTGGCGGAAGCGCCGTCGGTCGACTCGCCGTCGCCGGCCCCGGGCGTTCGGTACCACCGCTCGGCCGTCGGTGCGCGGTCGTAGGTCACCGCGTCCACCGTCCGGTTCCCGGCTCGAAGCTCGAGTTCGTCCCCGTCGGCGGCGAGTCGCACGGTTCCCTCGAGTTCGGCGACCGGATCGTCGGTCAGCTCGCGGGTTTCCTCGGGGTCGGTCGTGAGCGCGATCCGTCCGGAAACCGTCTCGTTCGGGAGTCGTGCGGTCGTATGGCCGTCGGTGAGCGACCAGTTCTCGAGATCAGTTCCTGGGGGCGTCTCGACGACGAGATACTCGCCGACGTTTCCGTGTGTCGTCGGGTTCGGGTAGAGCTCGACGATTCGAGGCTGGGATCTGACGTCAGGGTCGCCGCTCCCGACCGAGCCGTTCGGAATCGGGCAGGTGAGGTCGGTGTTGACCTCGTCGGACGAGGACGCGACGGACGGCTGCGGGTGTTCTGCGTGAGAATCAGCGACGCCCGGCTCGGGGGTCGCGTCGGCGCCGAACGCCGTCGCGAGCGGGAGTCCGAGGCCGGCAACGAGCACCAGCGTCGCGGCGAGCGCGACTCGTCGACGGACCATCGGTCCGTCTGGCCGCGGCTTCGTACCTAAAGGTCAGGCTGCGGGCTCGAGGTCGGCCCGTTCGGCCTCGGCCTGGACGAGGTAGGCGCGGTCGTCGGCGTAGTCGGCGACGACCTCGAGTGCGTCCTCCGTGCCGATCTGGTTGAGCGCCCAGGCGGCGCTGGCCCGAACGCGGTCGGCGTCGTCGTCCTCGAGGACGTCGGCAAGCGGCTCGATGGCCCGGGTGTCACCGATCAGCCCGAGCGAGCGCGCGGCGTTGCTGCGAACCGCGGGGTTGTCGTTGGTCGCGAGCTCCTCGGCGATCGGTTGCACGGCGTCCTCGGCGCCGATCTCGCCCAGCGCCCTGAACGCAGGGCGTTGGAGCTGGATGTTCGAGTCGACGTAGTCGAGCAGCGTGTCGACGACCTCCTCGTCGTCGGCGCCGATCTTCCCGAGGATGCTCATCGCCTTGGTGTCTCGGCGGTTGGCCTTCTGGATCATCGGGTCGATGGCCTCCTCGCGGCCCATTCGCTCGAGGGCTTCCATGCAGTGTTCCTCCATGAACTCCGAGCCCAGCGAGTCGAGCGCCAGCAGGATCATGTCGACGTTGCCGCGCTTCTCGTGGACTTTGAGGGCGTGCCACTCCGGGGGGAAGTCCTTGACATGGTCGAGCACGTCGTAAAAGCCCTCGCGGCGGAGCTGCTCGCGGACCTTCAGGTCGGTCCACTCGGTGGCCTCCTCGACCCCGTCCTCGAGGTCGTCGGTCGCCTCGAGCAGGGCGGCGATCGTCTCGGCGTCCTCGTCGGGGTCGAGGTCGGCGTCCTCGACGGCGTCGGTGACCTCCTCGAGCGTCGCGGCGAGTCGTTCCGGGACGCCCTCGTCCTCGTCGGGAACGTCCTCGCGCAGCTCGGCGCTCTCGGTCGGTTCGAGGTCGTCGGGGACCGCGACGGACGCGCCGAGCAGGTCGTTCGCCTCCGCGACGAACGCCTCGACGGGATCGATCAGCTCCTCCTCGCCCTCGATCGTCCAGCGGGTGCCGGTGATCGTCCCGGCGACGCCGTTTATCTCCCCGATCACGTCCTCGGCGTAGGGACCGCGCTGGTCCTCGAGGTCGTCCTCGAGGTCGTCGAGAGCGTCCTCGATCTCGTCGTAGCGGTCCTGGAGCTCCTCCTCGGGGTGGACGACGTCTTCGTCCTCGTCTTCGTCGTCGTCCTCCTCGGGCGGGTCGGGGATTTCGACCTCCTCGAGTTCCTCGCGGAACGCCTCGAGTTTCGGCTCGACCTCGTCGAGGTCGTCCTCGGTCTCGGCGGCCTCGAGTTCGGCCTCGAACTCCTCGATCTGGGTCTCGAAGGCGTCGAACTGGCCGCGGATCGCCTCGAGTTCGTTCGCGTCCTCGTCCAGGTCTTTCTCGTCCTCTGCCTCCTCGGTCTCGTCTTCCGCTTCTTCCCCGGCTTCGGGGTCCTCTCGGTCCTCCGTTTTTTCCGCTTCGGATTCTTCTCCGTCGGCCGTCGTCTCCTGTTCGTCCGGCTCTTCTGCCGGCTCCTCGTCACCGTTCGCCTCGTCCTCGCTCATGGAATCACCCGGGGACGACACCGACGCGTGACTTCGTTCATACGTACAGGTCGTGTCAGCACGTTCCTAAGCGTTTCCATGCAGGTCGGTTTCGGCTCGAGGGGGGTCAGGCCGCCAGTAGAGCCAGGGGCTCAGCGTCATGTACGCGATCCCGAGGGTCAACAGGGCGTAGGGGAAGGTCCGGCCGGCGGCCGTCGGGACGAGGATCGCCAGCGCGTGGACGACCCCCATGATGGCGGCGTCTCGAGCGAGCAGGTCGGGATAGGGGATCCGCGAGACCATCAGGTACGTGAAGGCGGCCGTGATCGCCAGAATGAGCACGGGCGCGTCGGCGGGGTCGCCCGCGAGGATGGCGGCGCCGATGATCGTCGCGGCCAGCGTCGTCTGGACGCCCTCCGTGTAGCTACCGGCCGTGTCGTAGGCGGTGTACAGCCCCAGCCGGGTGACGGCCATCGCGACGAACAGCGCACAGATCGCCGTGACCACGAGCAACTCGGCGGTAACGGCGTCGAAACCCAATCCGAGCCCGTCGCTGACGACGACGAACGCGAGGACGGCGGGGGCGACGGCGAAGGAGGCGACGTCGGCCAGCGAGTCGAGGTAGGGCCCCGCCTCGGTGCCGCCGTAGCGGCGCGCGAGCAGCCCGTCGAGGCCGTCGGCGATCGCCGCGAGCAGGATCAGCCGCGCCGCAAGTTCGATGTCGACGAACGCGACGACGATCGCGACGAACCCCAGCGCCGCGTTGGCGATCGTCACCGCGTCCGCGATACCCAGTCGTCCGACGAACCGCGGAAGCATACGTTCGATACGGGAGGCCGATACCTTACGTGTTTTCGTTTCGGTGGAATAATCGCTGATTCGAAGTGGCGAGTTCCCGACTCCGGCGTCCTCGATTCGAGAGCCGAAGCCGACGGCGGGAGTTCCGCGGCTCGCGAACGTGTTCGCCACTGAGCCGCCCCGTTCGAGAATCGAACCGGACCCGTTATACCGCGACCGTCCTAACGCTCGCGTATGCACCGGCGCGTCTACCTTGCCGCCGTCGGGACCGCCGCCTCGGCCGGGCTGGCCGGCTGTTCGTCCGTCCTCAGCGTCCTCGAGGACGACGACGGTCCGTGTGCCGGCGACGAGTGTGATATCGGGATGAGTCGCAACGAGTTCCTCCCCGAAACCTACACCGCGAGCGTCGGCGACACCGTCGTCTGGAAGAACACGAGCGGCGCCGACCACACCGTCACCGCCCTCGAGAACCAGATTCCCGACGAGGCCGACTACTTCGCCAGCGGCGGCTACGAGGACGAGGACACGGCGATCGACGCCTGGCACGAGTACCGCGGCGGGCGACTCAGCACCCGCGACACCTACGAACACACCTTCGAGGTTCCCGGAACCTACACCTACATCTGCGAACCCCACGTCAAGGGCGGCATGATCGGCGAGATACTCGTCGAGTAGCCGTCGCTTCTCGACCGAGCGCAGAAAAATCGAACTCGAGCGTCGCGTCAGTTCTCGGCTGCGACGTCTTCCTCGTCGACGTCGACGGAGGTCGCTTCCTCCTCGGCGACTTCCTCGGGGTGGGCCTCGAGGGTGGTCTTCTGGATCTCGACGCGGCGAAGCGGGTAGATCGTCTTGGCCTCGCCGTAGATCGCCGAGGAGAGTCGGCCCTCGACGATGCTGTCGATGAGCTCGTCGAAGGTCCGCTCTGCGGCGGCCTCCTCGACCATCCGGACCATCTGCTCGCGGATGGCTTTCTCCTGGCTCGCGTCTGCCTTCTTGGTCGTGAAGGCGACGGGCTGGACCTGGACGCGGTAGTCGTCGGTCGTAAGGACCGTCACGTAGGCCTCGACCTTCGAGGCACCGCGGCGGACGAGCGAGCGCAGGTAGTCGCGGGTCAGGGCGTGTTCCTGAAACTCCGTGTACGCCGCGTCGCTGCCGACGTCGGTGACCTTGAAGGTCAGCTTCGTGTTATTCTCGCTGGCGTTGTCCGTTATCTCGCCGAGCGTCGTTTCGATGGTGCGGTCGTAGACTTTCTCCGGTTCGTCGGCGGGGGTCTCACCGAGTTCCTTGCGATCGAACTGCTCGGGCGCGAGGATGGTGTACCACCGCTTTTCCTGTTTCGTGCGTGAAACCGATCGTTCACTCATAGTTGGGTGTTATCTGGGGTGTCGGACACAGTGCCCGTGTCCGTCGGGTGTGCGTGCTGTGCGACCTCGATCGCGACCGCGAGGTTGACCACGTAGTCGTCGACCGTCGACTGCAGCCCCGACGTCGTCTCGCGTTCGATCCGGGTGACGACCGCGTCGTCGCTCGAGGGAGCGTCGTCGTCGACCGTCGTCTCCATCTCGTCGGTGTTGTCCGGTGCGATCGAACGCGCGATCAGCGCCGGATCGTCGTGGGTCGTCCGGATCGTCGCTCGTCGGCTCATCTGAACTCCCTCGTGGTCGCGATGATCGTCGAGTCGTCCGTCTTGGGGTCGTACCGCAGGTAGCCTCGCCGTCGGCCGTCGTCATACTCGAGTCCGTCGACGTCACCCTCGAGCGATCTGGCGATCGCCTCGGTCGTCGCGCCGAGCGAGTCGTCCGCGCGGGTCGCGAGCGCGGCCTCGCCGTCGCCGACGACCAGGACGGTCGATTCCGGCGACCGGTAGGCCACGGCGACCTCGGCGACCGTCTCGACGGGGCCGTCCTCGATCGCGAGGACGAACAGCCCGTCGTGTCGGCTGACCGAAGCGGAATCGAGCGCCGCGTGTGCGCGTCGGCCGTGGGTTCGCCAGGCCTCGAGCGCGGCTCGATCGACGCCGTGGCCCATCGCGAGCGCGACGCCGGTTCCCGGTTCGGTTCGGGCCGTCGCCGCCAGCACGTCGGCGTAGCCGCCGACGGTCGCGAACGACCCCTCCGGCGTCGCGTACGGCTTCAGCGCGCGCCCGATCGATCGGGCGCTCGCCTCGACCGCGTCCTCGTCACCGACCGCATCCAGCGCGACCAGCGAGCCGATCGCCCGGTGATCGTCGACCTCGAGCGCGTCGGGTTCGGGAACGTCGAGTTCCGAAAGCGCGTCCCGGACCGCGTCCGGGTCGCCGGACCACGGCGCGCGAACGCGCGTCGAGTGTGCGAGGCCGTCGACCGGATCCGCGGTCGGCACCGCGACTCCGGGTCGCCGATCGACGAGACCGCGATCGCGAGCGGTCTCGAGCATCCACTCGCTCTCGCCGGCACCGGGATCGCTCCCGGCCGCGACGAGTCCCGCGAGCGCGAGGACGGGGTCGGGCGCTCCGCCCAGCCCGCGAACGAGTTCGACGGCCTCGAGCGTGGCGGCTCTGTCGGCCGCCGCAAGCCGAGTCGCCTCGAGGTCGGGGTCGGCGCTGCCGACGACGATCGTCGCGTCGTCGGTCTCGGGTTCGCCGATCGTCGCCCGTTCGGTTCGTTCGGCGACGGTGCGGCCGACGGTTACCTGGAACGGCGTTCCGCGCTCGCGAATCGCCCGCGCGAGCAGCCCGGTCGCCGCGAGCGCGTCGCCGTCGGCGCTGGCCACGAGCCGGACGAAGCCGGCGCTCTCGAGGGGGGCTAGCGTCGCGTCGGCGGTTCGACCCTCGGTGGACATTCCTTACTCCTCGAGGAGCTCGACCGCCACGTCGTAGGAGTACTGGAAGTCGGCCTCAAGCTCGTCGCCGCGGTAGTAGTTGACCAAGCGACGGACCTTCGACTCGGTGTTCTGCAGGGCGCGCTTGTTCTGGTAGTCCTGGGGGTTCTCCCGGACGTGCTCGCGCAGGCGCACGGCGCGTTTCATCAGGCTGCGCAGGTCCTCGGGGATGTCGGCTTTCGCGTCGTTCTCTTCGAGGATCTCGGTGATCTTCTTGCCGGTCGCCAGCTTGACGTCCGGAACTGGGGTGCCCGTGACGCCCTCGTCGCGCAGCTTGATCCCGATCTGGCTGGGATCGTGGCCCTGCTCTGCCAGTTCGACGACGCGGGCTTCGATCTCGTCCGCGTCGACGTCGCTCCACTCCGGCGGTTCGTCTGCCGTCGGCTTGTCCGATCCGGACGAGCCGCGACGGCGGGTATGCATTCGTGCCATTGGTGAGGATAGGAACCGCACTGACCGCTCGAGTGTTCGACAGCCGGGGAGCCGGCTGTCCGTGCACTTCCGCAATCCCAAGCTGCCCGAAAGGATGGACAGCGAGTCGGATTTGCGGCCGTGCGCTTCCCACCGTCGCTACCGGGAGCAGCGACTAAAGGGTTGCGTCCTGCGGTGACCGCCTTCCGCTCCCGAAAACGCAGCCGTTCCGTGTCAGCCCTGTCCGACCATCGACTCCTCGTCCTCCCACTCCCGTTCGCGGAGTTCGTACTTTTGGATCTTGCCCGTCGCGGTCTTGGGGAGTTCGTCGACGAACTCGACCTGGTGGACCACCTTGTAGCCGGCGAGCCGCTCGCGGGTGTAGGCCGTCAGATCGTCCGCGGTTACGGGGGGGTTCTCCGGGTCGCCGTTGGCGGGGACGACGAACGCCTTCGGCGTCTCGCCCCACTTCTCGCTTGGCGCGGGGATGATCGCGACGTCGCCGACGTCGGGGTGGTCGAAGAGGGTGTCCTCGAGTTCGATGCTCGAGATGTTCTCCCCGCCCGAGACGATGATGTCCTTCTTGCGGTCCTGGATCGCCATCAGGCCGTCTTCGTTCACGACCGCCAGGTCGCCGGTGTGGAACCACCCTTCGCGTTTGTCGTCGAACGCCTCCTCGGTCTCCTCGGGTTTCTCCCAGTAGCCCTCCATCACCTGGTTGCCCCGGACGAGGATCTCGCCGATCGTCTCGTCGTCCCAGGGCACTTCGTTCCCGTCGTCGTCGACGACCTCGACCTCGGTCGCCAGCGGGGCGATCCCCTGGCGCTTCTTGAGGGCGAACCGTTCGTCGCTGCCCTCGTCGATCAGCCGCCGGGTCGCGGAGGTACCGATCAGGGGTCCGGTCTCGGTCGCGCCGTAGAGCTGGCGGAAGTGCCAGCCGAACTCGGTCTCGACGGTCTCGATGATGCTCTCGGGCGGGGCGGCACCGGCCGCGGTGACCCGCATCGGCGCGTCGCCGGTCGTCGGGACGTTCTCGTTCTCGAGGTACTCCTCGAACAGGGTGAGGACGGTCGGCGCACAGCAGAGGAAGGAGACGTCCTCCTCACGGATCTGCCGGAGGTTCGTCTCGGCGTCGGTCCCTCGCGTACAGACGTGTTTCGCGCCCATCCCCGTGATCGCGTAGATGTGTCCCCAGCCGTTGACGTGGAACATCGGCAGCGTCCAGAGGTAGACGTCGTCGTCGCGGATCTCGTGGTGGATCGTCACCAGCTGGGCGTGGAGCGACTCGGTCCGGTGGGTTCGCATGACCCCCTTGGGATCGCCCGTCGTCCCCGAGGTGTAGTTGATCGTGATGACGTCGTCCTCGCTCATCTCGGGGCGGTCGTAGTCGGGCGAGGCGTCCTCGATGAGCGCCTCGAAGTCCTCCCACTCGCCCTCACAGTCCTCGAGGGCGTCGGCGTCGGTCGCGATAAACGTCTCCGTCGGCACCTCGTCGCGAACGGCGTCGATCTTGTGGGCGTACTCGTAGTCCGCGACGACGGCGTCGACGCCCGCGTCCGAGAGCATGTACTCGTAATCATCGGGCGTCAGCCGGTAGTTCAACGGGGTGTGGATCGCTCCGAGCTGCATGATCCCGTAGGCCGACTCGAGGTGGTAGTGGGTGTTCGGATCGAGCACCGCCACCCGATCGCCCTTCTCGATGCCCCGCTCCTGGAGTACCGCGGAAAGGCGGTCGGCGCGGTCTCCGAACTCGTCGTAGGTGTAGCGTTCACCCGTCGTGGCGACGACGGCCTCTTCGTCGCCGTAGTACTTCCGTGCGCGGTCGAGAAAGTCGGTTACGAGGAGCGGAACCTCCATATACGATATCCTTGGATATCGTTCATTATACTCCTTGCGGATGGATCAATCGGTGTCGAGAGCGAAAGGCCGCGTTGGAACGCGAATCGAACCCGTTCGGCTTACTGCTGGCCGACGCGTCGCTCCGCGTCGTCCCAGTACTCCTCGCGGAGTTCGTACTTCTGGACTTTCCCCGTCGCCGTCTCCGGGAGATCCTCGACGATCTCGACGCTGGTGGGCTTCTTGTAGCCCGCGAGGTGGTCCGTGACGAAGTCGACGATCTCGTCCTCGGTCGGCTCGGCGTCCGCGCGGGGGACGATCAGCGCCTTCGGCGTCTCGCCCCACTGCTCGCTGGGGACGGGGATCACCGCCGCCTTCTGGACGGCCGGGTGGTCGTAGAGGACGTCCTCGAGTTCGATGCTCGAGATGTTCTCCCCGCCGGAGATGATGATGTCCTTCTTGCGGTCCTGGATCGCGACCATCCCGTCCTCGTCGATCGTCGCGAGGTCGCCCGTGTGGAAGTAGCCCTCGAGGCGCTCGGAGAACGCCTCCTCTGTCGCGTCGGGCTTGTTGAGGTACCGATCCATCACCTGGTTGCCCCGGACGACGATCTCGCCGATCGTCTCCCCGTCGCGGGGGACCTCCTCGCCGTCCTCGTCGACGACTCTGACGTCGGTACAGAGCGTTTCGGCGCCCTGCTTGATCTTGAGTTCGCGCCCGCGCTGGGCGAGCCGGCGCGGCGAGTTGCTGGTCGTGATGATCGGCGCCGTCTCCGTCAGCCCGTAGATGTGGATGATCCGCCAGTCGAACTCGTCCTCGACGGTCTCGATGGTCGCCGTGGCGGGGGCGCTGCCGGCGGTCGCGATCCGAACGTCGCGGTCACCGGTCGTCTCGAACGCTCCGGCGGTTTCACCGCCTTCGCCTCGCTGCCCCTCCGGCGCAGCGTGCTCGCCGTGGTACTGGATCAGCGAGTTCAGCACCGTCGGCGCGCCGCACATGAACGTGACGTCGTACTCTCGCACCCGATCGAAGACACCCTCGGCGTCGAAGGTGCGCTGGCAGACGTGGGTGCCGCCCGTGCCCGTGATCGCGTACGTGTGCCCCCAGCCGTTGCAGTGGAACATCGGCAGCGTCCAGAGGTAGTTGTCGTCGTCCCGGATCTCCATGTGCTGGTTCAGCACGAGGGCGTGCCAGTGTTCCGTGCGGTGGGTTCGGACGACACCCTTCGGGTCGCCCGTCGTCCCCGAGGTGTAGTTGATACTGGCGTCGTCGTCCTCGCCGATGTCGGGGCGGTCGGGTTCTTCGGCGGGCTGGCCGTCCAGGAACGTCTCGTAGTCGGTCCACTCCCCCTCGATCTCGTCGGCCCGGTAGCCGACGAACGTCTCGGCCGGGATCGAGTCGCGGATCGGCTCGACCTTCTCGGCGTAGTCGTAGTCGGCGATGAGGGTGTTCGCGGCACAGTCCCCGAGGATGTACTCGTACTCGCCGCTTGTCAGGCGGTAGTTCAACGGGACGAACACCGCCCCCAGTTTGTTCGTCGCGTACAGCGTCTCGATGAAGTAGTGGGTGTTCGGCGCCAGCAGCGCGACCCGGTCGCCCCGCTCGACGCCGCTCTCCTCGAGGGCGTGCGCCAGTTGGTTCACCCGCTCGTTCACCTCCGCGTAGGTGTACTCCGTCCCGTCGTGGGCGACGATACCCGTCACGTCGTCGTAGAGGTCGACGGCCCGGTCGAGGAAGTCCGTGGTCCGCATTGTCGTTTTTATGGTTCCCGTTCACACCCAACGGCAGTATCTGCCTAATCTTTTCTCATGGACGCGGGTGCCCGCCGGCGATTCGGCGCGCTCGAGGACTGCGACGCGATCGACAAGACCGGCGTGGCTCGAGATCACGTACCGTGCCCCTCCCCGCCGCTGTCGCCCGATATCGAGGGGTTTATACCGGTGTGTGCGAAAGTGGGAAGTGCAGAGAGGGCTCGTAGATCAGTGGTAGATCATCCCCCTGGCACGGGGAAGGCCCGGGGTTCAAATCCCCGCGAGTCCACTAATTTTGCGGCGAGCAATTCGCGAGCCGCAAATTCGTGATACGAGCGGGATTTGAACGAGACCAGTCGCAGCCGGGAAGCGAGCGCAGCGAGCGACCCGGAACGTCTGGGCGTAGTTCAACATCCCCGCGAGTCCACAACGGCGGTACCGGTACTGATCGACGGATCCGCTCAGGGTTCCAGTAACCTCGCTACGGTTTCGGTTGCGAGCTACTCGGCCTCGAGTTCGACGGTTAGCTCGTGGTCGCCGTCGTGAGTGTGCTCGACCGTCGTCGGTTCGTAGTCGGAGTGGTCGACTTCGATCGTGTACTCGTTCTCGTAGATCAGGTTGTGGTGGTACCCCTGTCCGCCGGTGATGCCCGTGAACTCGAGGGGGATGTCGGCCTCGTGGGGCTCACCTTCGCCGCTGACGACCGCGCCCGAGATCGGGTCGCCGTCGGCCCCGACGGCCCGGAGGACGAGCTCCGCGTGGTCGGGCGCCTCGGCCCCGGACGGGTCGTCGTCCGCGTCGGAGTCGTCGGTATCCACCTCGACGTCGAGTTCGGCCGTGACCTCGCTCGGGCCGTCGTGGGTGTGTTCGATCGTGGTCCCCTCGTAGTCGGGGTGGTCGATCTCGATCGTGTACTCGTTCTCGTAGATCACGTTGTGGTGGTACCCCTCCGATCCCGTCACGCCCGTGAACTCGAGGGGAATATCGGCGTCGTGGGGCTCTCCTTCCCCGACGACGAGCATCGCCTCGGCCGGATCGCCGTTGGCGTCGACGACCCGGAGGGTGAACTCCGCCAGTTCGGGTTTCTCCACTGCCTCGTCGTCCTCGTCGGATTCCTCCGCGGGCTCGTCGTCCTCAGCGTCCTCGTCGGGTTCCGCTTCCGCCTCGTCATCGTCGGTCTCGTCCTCGAGGCCGTCGGTCTCCGCGTCGTCTCCGTCGTCGACCTCGTCGGTTTCGTTCTCGTCGTTCGGTTCCGATCCGTCCGTGGACTCGTCGTCCGTACTACACCCTGCGAGGGCCGACATCCCGCCCGCCAAAACCAGAACGCGCCGTCGATTCCAACGGTCTTGGGTCGCCATGCCTACATCTTTGCGATAACGCGTATAGTTCTGACTGTTCGTCGAGAGGGCAGGTCCGATCCCTGTGGCTCGTGTGCTCGAGCCTCCGGAGGTGGCTCCCGAGGGCTCCGAACTGCGTCCGGTCGGTCGCCACTCCAGGAAACCCGCTTCGGGTCGGGGTCGCCCGCTCGACTCGCCGGACTGGAGTCGACGGCCGACCGTCGAACCGGGACGACAGGACGGATCGGCATCCCCGCAGATAGTATTAGATTGTCTGAAAGTCAGCCCTTTCCGTAAAATGGGTTTATCGGGTTTCGCAGAAATATCTCTGTCACTGTAGTTCAGCTATACATGACTGATGATCTCCGATCCAGGCGATGGGTGCTACGTGCGACGGGTGTAACCGTCGGTAGCGGACTCGCGGTGGGGACCGCAGGTGCAGATGCCGACGAGGAGACCGATCTCGAGGACCTCCCGACGACCTTCGTCGCGGAGCTAACCGACGAGTCGGTACCGCGGGCGGTCGAGACGAACGCCTGCGGAACCGCCACGTTCGAGGTCGACCTCGAAGAACGGGCCGTCCACTACGTAATCGACGTCGAGCACCTCTGTGACCCGACAGACGTATACGTCGGGTACGGGGCCGACGGCGAGAGCGGAGCGCGGTTCGTCCGGCTCTACCCCGAGGCCGACGGCGAACCGGCCGAAGGGCGGTTCGACGGAACCCTCGCGGAGGGGACCCTCACCGTCGACGAACTGCTCGAGGCGTTCGAGCGACACGATCTCGAGACGGTCGCGACCAAGCTGGCCGATCGGGAGATCTACGCCAGCGTGACTACCGAGGCGTATCCGGACGGCGAGATCCGCGGCCAGATCGTCCCCGAGGACCGCTCGCTCGAGGGGTCCGAAACCGACGGAGGGATGGACGCTGAGGAATCCGACGCCGAGGACTCCGAGACCGAAGGGACAGACGCCGAGGAATCCGAAACCGAAGAGGAAAACGCCGAAGAAGCCGACGAGGACGATACCGGACGGTCGGACGCTGAGGAACCCGACGTCGAGGAGGAAGACTCCGAGGAGGACGATCCCGAGGAACCGGTCTATCGGGCACCGGCGGACCCCGATGACGCGACGGACGACGAGGAGACGGATTGATCACTCCCTCGCCTGAAGGCGAGTGAACGCCGAGCCGATCGAATCGAAGGTATCCGTTTTCCGATCCCGATTCGCTTGACGCGGGTACGGACAGCTTTTGCCGACCGTACGTT
Organism: Natronococcus sp.; assembly: GCF_047921035.1. NCBI lineage: Archaea > Methanobacteriati > Methanobacteriota > Halobacteria > Halobacteriales > Natrialbaceae > Natronococcus > Natronococcus sp. The sequence goes on along the minus strand of NZ_JBLRWX010000006.1, from coordinate 1,616 downwards.
TGCGACTCGCTTGCGTTCGACGCGTGCGGCCGTCACCCGTTTACCGTGTGCGTTCCGCGTCCGAACCAGCTTCGGGCCCGCTTTTTGAACTTTCCCTCGGAGATTGGCTCGAGCGGTGGCGATCGAGACCAGTTGTTCGACAGTTCCGAGGGACTCCTTCTCGGGGGACCGACCGAAGGGGTCGGTCCGACATCATATTTATTTTTGATGTTTCAACATCGGGAGTGATCGTGGATAAGGAGGCGACTTGCATTAGACGTATTATGGGAGTACAATCCGTCAAAACTCCGAATTATTCGCTTCCAGGCCTGCGATGGCCGATCGTTATAAATATCGGACAGTTGTCGGAACTCCTCTTCTGGAACCGTTTCGGTCGGACCGCTTCTCGAGAGAAGTCGCCGCAACCAGCAAACTCGTGTCGAAAGGTGCCGATGGCCATGTTTACTTCTCGTCTCAGCCCGAACGAAACGACGCCTCGGAGAGAACATTCTGTGTCGATACATTCAGAGTTCTGTAGTAGTTTGTCCAGATATACCGAAACGTGCGATTGCGCTCGCGATGACTCTGATGATGGCGCTTGCGGTTGTCAGTGGTGCCGGCGTGATTGCAGCCGACGAGGACTACGACGACGACGGCGAGACTATCGAAAACGGCGAAGAGGTCGACGAAGAGGACGCAAACGAGTCCGACAACGAGTCGGACGACGCGGTAACCGATGACGACGCCACCGACAGCGACGAGGCTGACGATGGCGATCACGAGAAGAAGTCGGACAAGAAGGACTGCTAACTGTCGCTACCCGCCTTCGATTGCGCTCGTCGCACGCTTTTTTGCAGTCTCGAGAACGAACCGGCGAGAGGCATCGCTCCGCGGTGACTCGAACTCGAGTCCGATATCTCCGATCGATCCGCCGCGATACGGAACGATTTGCTCCTCGACACGCGACCCCGACCCTGTCTCGAGCCGATTCGATCCGTGTGTTCGCCGGGTACGTGCAGCCTACTTCCGATCGGGCGGGCCTCTTGCCGATAGATTCCGCTCTACGATAGGACTACACGTCAGTAGAAACGAGGAGGAAGATCGTCAGCAACTACAGTTCAGAGTTCGAAAAGGGTGTTCTCCGTGTGACGGTCGTGTTACTCGTGTCCGCTACGATCTCGACGTTACACGAGAACTGTCTCGAGCGCGTACAGTGTCGCGAGTCGAGTAGTCCGACGCGTCGAACGGATCCCGACCAGCGCGTAAGCTCTATCTAGACGCCTCGGCGGTAGCTCCCGCTCGAGCGGAGATGAGTAGTCTGCAGATACTTACTATCCGGTCTCTGGTTAGCTGTTTTCGTGCACCCGGTGCGTGGCGACGCCGTGGTAGCCGCTTCGGGTGTGCAAAGCTACCCATGGTAAATATCTCAAAACGTGCGATTGCGCTCGTAATGGCGCTGATGATGGCGGTAGCCATCGTCAGCGGCGCTGGCGTGATCGCGACCGACGACGATTACGGTGAGGAGAAACCGGAAGACGATGTCGACAAAGAGGAAGTAGAAAAGGCCGACGACGAGGCTGACGAGAAGGCCGACGACGAGGCTGACGAGAAGGCCGACGACAAGGCTGACGAGAAGG
>NZ_JBLRWX010000005.1:17047-73667 GCF_047921035.1 Natronococcus sp. | reverse complement strand
TCCGTTGCCGACGTCGTCGCTCTCGTCGGTGTCCGTCGTGTCGTCCGTCGCCCCGTCGTCCTCGGGCGCGGTGTCGTCGTCTTCGTCGTTGCCGCTACAGCCGGCCACCACGGCTGCTGCACCCGTTGCACCAATTAGGAACTTTCTACGATCCATGAAATCAATGTATGTTCATAGATAAAAAATATACCGGTGACTAGATGAATAAATGGGATGGTTCGCCACTATCGGGGGTGTTCGTCGCTCGCGATCCGGATTTTCCGGCTTTCGGTTGGGGAACGACCGAACGCTGAAGCGGCCGACGGCGAGTCACGGTCCGATCTCCTCCCCGGTCAACGCAGTGCTTACGCCTCGATCTGCCGCAGTTAGGGATGCGAAGAGTGCGCCCAGGAGGCGTCCGGTACGAACCCGATTCCTCGCCGTCGTCCTCACGCACCTCGAGTTCGGCCTCCGTGCGAATCGCGAGCAGTCGGTCGGTCCCTTGCCCGTAGACGGTTCCCTCGACGAGAGTCGCGTCCAGCCGAGCGACCCGCTCCGGGGCGTCCGGAACGACGGATCACCTCACGGAGCCGTCCTCGTCGAACACGAACAGGCCGTGTTCGTCCTGCCCTTCTGTCTCCTGACTGCCGTCGATACCCACGTAGATGCCGTCGGCCGCGACGACCGGCTGCTGGGCGTGTTTGATCGGCTGGTCGGGATCCCACACCTGCTCGCCCGTCTCGCGGTCGAAACCGGCCGCGTCGTACGTCGGGTTCGTGTAGACCCGATCTTCGGTGATCGTCGCCGGCCTGTCTCCGTCGTACCACTCTCCTTCCTCGCCGGTTTCAGCGTCGTAGAGGACGACGTCGTCCGAATACGGCCCCTCACCGTCGTCCATGGCAACGGCAACGTGGCCCTCGGCTGCGATGATCGGGTCGTAGTCGACGAGCTGCTCCATCCCGTCGGGAATCTCAGTCGTCCAGCGTTCGGCCCCGATTTCGAGTTCGCGCGCAAAGACGTACGACTCGCTGCACGCGAACACCGCGCCGGCTGCGATGGGTGTGCCGCCGTTCGCGAGGAACTCCTCGAACAGTCGTACCGGGATGCGGACAAGACGGGAGGAGCTGACGGCGACGAACCGGTCGATCGGACCTGGACGGACCGGGCGGGGAGATCGCTCCTTCGCCGCCAGCAGCGCGCTCGGTGGCCGTTCTCTGCAACGGGACCGTCCCTACAACTCGTCGAACCGATCCACGGTCGGTCGTTCGAACGAACGTAAAACAATTGTCACGAACTCAGCCGAACGCTCACCGGACGATCGTCACCGGAACTGGCGATCGTCGGGCGACCGTCTCGGCAACGCTGCCCAGCAGGATTCGACTCGCACCGGTTCGGCCGTGGCTGCCGAGCACGACGTGATTCACGTCGCGGTCCTCGGCGAAGTCGACGATCGTCTCCGAGACGTCGCCGATAACGTACTCGGTCTCGAGTTCGACGCCGGCGTCTTCGGCCCGTCTCCGTGCGGTTTCGAGCAGGTTCTCCGCCTGCGTTTCGTGCTCGTTGCGGACCCGTTCGTAGTTCGACAGCGTCCCGGTCTCGAGTCCGGTCGCCGTGTAAACGTCGCCTGGATCGATCACGTGCAACGCCGTGAGCTTCGCCGAGGAGTGTTCCTCGAGGGCGAACTCGAGGGCGGCCGTCGATCGATCGGAGTCGTCGACGGGAATCAGTACGTGGGAGGCCATACCGCTGGTTCGGTGTGCGCAAAAATAAAACTCCATCCCGTTGTTTTGTCACCCGCACTCGGAGCTTTCGCCTCGACTACGGAACGCCGGCGATGACAGTCACGCTCGGCACGAAATGTGCTAAGTATTCTCGAGAGGTACGTCCAGACATACCATGGACACCATCATCATCGCAGTGGTGGTCATCCTGCTCGGCGCGTGGTGGGCCCGACTTCTGGTTCGCCAGCGCGACACCGAGAACGACGACACCGCTCCCGACTCCGGCGACGGCGAGAACTCCATCGACGGGCTCGCGTCCGGCGGGTACCAACCCGCCGGCGTGGAGTACTGGAGTCAGACCCACGAGCGACCGGTCGAGTCCCAACCGCTCGCACCGGGTATCTGTCCGACCTGCGAGACCGAGAACGACCCCTTCTACACGTACTGTCGGAACTGCGTCGGTCGGCTCCGTCCCGCCTAACTGTCGCCTTTCACTAAGTCAGTCTTTTATGCGGCGTGTCGGACTGACGGCTGCTGCGACGAGCGCAGTTGGCGTCGGCCAGGCGAGATCGAACAATAATGTAGATTTCTCGGTTAAGAAAGGTTCGTAGACGACCGCGTAGACTCTTCCCTACTCTTCTCCCTTACTTCGAGTCGCAGACCTATCACGAACGACGATACCTCATACGGATTGTTGTAGCGTTCTACCGGTGATCGCTCGGGCGGGGACAGCGATCACCGGTAAAGAACTACGATAGTCCGTATCAGAACGCGACACCGGATCGAACCGTTTCTCACCCGTCACGCGCCGGACCGCCCTCGGCGTCCTCGGCACCAGCGCGGTCGGCCTCGGCGCAGCCGGTACCGCTAGCGCGGACGATCACGAGGACGGATTCCCGTATCGAGGACGACGGATCGAACTCGGCCCCGATGGTCGCCGCGGACGGCGACGGCCGGTACACGCTCGAGGCCGTCGACCACCCCGACGAGCTGACCCTGCCGCCGGCCGAGAGCGGCGACGAGATCCCGATCACGCAGGCGCCGCTCCACGAGATTCCGAGCGAGTTCTTCTTCGTCGTCGCCTACCACTACGACAACCGGACCTGGGGCCCCAGCCGGGCCGTTCTGGGTTCCGCAGCTGGTCGTCAACCAGTTCGATCACTGAACGGTTCGTTCGCTCGACGACCCGTCGTGGGTCCCGCGGCGATCCAGCTCAGTCGTTCGAACGGTGGGACCGACTGCGAAACCCCGTTATACACACAGCGCGGAGGAGACGACGATGAATACCGGATCACCGTCACGACGAACACTTCTCCGTGCCACGGGCGCGGCCGCTACCGCGGCGATAGCCGGCTGTCTCAGCACGCTCCGCGAGGACGACCCGGAGAACTACGCGACCCCGGCGGCCGCCGAGTTCGAGGACGTCGTCGACAGCGGCTGGCTCGAGGACAACCTCGAATCCGTGAGGCTGCTCGACGTGCGAGACGAGTCCGCGTTTACCGAGGGTCACGTCGCGGGCGCCCACCGGCTCCCCGACACCGAGTTGATGCGGGATCACTACGAGGAGACCGACGACGGCTACGAGGCCTCGCCGGAGGTGATCGCCGAGATTGCGGCCGACGCCGGAATCGAGCCCGACGACGACGTCGTCGTCTACGGCGAGGGGTCGAACCTCTGGGAGACGTACGCGATCTACACGCTCCGGGCGATCGGCCACGACGGAACCGTCGCCCTGCTCGACGGCGGATACGCCGTCTGGGAGGCCGCCGACGGAGCGATCGAGACCGGAACCCCCGACGTCGAGTCCGCACGGTACGAACCCGAACTCGACACGGACGTCGTCGCAACGCGCGCACGCGTCGCGGAGCGGGTCCACGAGGACGGCGCCGACGTCCAGCTGGTCGACAACAGGAGCCCCGAGGAGTATCGCGGGAAGGACGACGACGACCGCGTGACCCGTCACGGCCACATCACCGGCGCGATCAACGTCGACTTCCCGCAGAACCTCGTCGACGACGGCGCGCGGCTGCGTTCGCCCGAGGAACTCGAACAGTTGTGGTTCGAGGACGCCGGCCTCGATCCCCGCGAGGAGACGATCAGCTACTGTACGACGGCCGTCCGGGGCTCGGTCGGCTGGTTCGTGATGCAACAGCTCGGCTGGGAGGAGTGTCGGAACTACGAGGGCAGCTGGCTCGACTGGGGGTTACTCTCGGAGGACGACGGCTACTACTACAGCTCCTGTTCGAATGCCGGAACCGTGGTCGACACGTTCGCCGACTGATACGGTTTACTGTAAGTCATTACCGGCGCAACCGCGACCCGTGCGGCGGTTGCGCCGGTAAATCGTTACAGCAATCCGTATGAACCACTCTCCGTTTGTTTCGAACGGAGAGCGACTGCAGCCCTCGAACGACGAACGTGGACGCGGTGTTTATAAGACGTGGGTCCGCTACGATCGAGAGTATCGAACCGCCGGAGTCGTCGTCTACACCAACTGGATGATGTTCCCGTTGTGGGTGACGTGGAGATCACGTCCCATCTTGTACCCCTGGTTGGCTGCGAGGTCGACGTACCCCGAAAAGCCGCTCATGTTCTGGTGAGCGGGGATGAGATGCTGAGGCTGCAGGGCGTCGAGCATCTCGTAGTGGCCCTCCCGACAGAGGTGACCCGAGACGTGGACGTCGTCGTAGATGCGGGCGCCCTGCATACCGAGTAACTTCTCGGCCTGGTAGCGCTGGCCCTCGTTCGTGGGCTCGGGGATGACTCGAGCCGAGAAAACGACCTTGTCGCCCTCCTCGAGGTCGTAGGGGGTCTCGCCGCGGGCCATCCGGGTGAGCAGCGCTCGCGGCTCGCCCTGGTGGCCGGTGACGACCGGCAGGAAGTTGCCCTTGCCGTCGTTCATGATTCGCTCCAGGGTCTGGTCGATGGACTGGCGGTAGCCGACCATCTCGACGTCCGAGGGGAAGTCGACGCCGATCCGCTTTGCGGTCCCGGAGTACTGCTCCATCGAGCGCCCGAGCAGGATCGGCTGACGGCCGATCTCCCGCGCGAACTCGATGATGGATTTGACCCGCGCGATGTGACTCGAGAACGTCGAGGCGACGATCCCGCCGTTGTAGTCCTCCATACTGTAGAGGACGTCCCGCAGGTGTTCGCGGGCGACGCTCTCGCTGGGGGTTCGGCCCTTCTTGTTCGCGTTGGTACAGTCCTCGATGTAACACAGCACGCCGTCGCCTTCGCGACCGATCTCGCGGAACCGTTCCATGTCGATCGGGTCGCCGATAACGGGCGTGTGGTCCATGCGCTTGTCCAGCCCGTAGACGATCGCTCCCTCGGGCGTGTGCAAGACCGGGTTGATCGCCTGGACGATCGAGTGGGTGACGTTGACGAACTCGAGTTCGCAGCCGTGGTCGCCGATCGACATCGTCTCGCCGGCGTCCATCTCGACGATATCGTTGTCGAAGCCGAACTTCTGTTCGTCCTCGACCTCCTCGCGGACCAGTTCGCAGGTAAACGGCGTCGCCACGACCGGCGCGTCGTAGCGGTGGGCCAGCTTCGAGATGGCGCCGATGTGGTCCAGGTGGCCGTGGCTCGGGACGATCGCCTGCACGTCGCCCTCGAGGTCGCTCATGATCCGATCGTCGGGAATGGCACCCATGTCGATCAGATCAAGACTGTGCATCCCCTCGGTCCGGAGGTTGTCGTGAATGAGGACCTTCGACAGGTTCAGCCCCATGTCGAAGATCACGATGTCGTCGCCGGCACGAACCGCGGTCATCTGTCGGCCGACTTCCTCGTATCCGCCAATCGTTGCAATTTCGATTTCCATTGGTAGACCCGATCAGAGCAGTCCCAGCGGACAGCCCCGCAGCGGAACGGCTGCGGTCGAGGAACGAAACGGCCGGTGACGTGAGAATTCACGTCCTTGGCGTTACCCTGTTCCCGACTGTGCCAAGGACAGCGCCTCTTTCGGTTACTCGGACGGTGACGCCCCAGACGTAAGTACCCCCTGGTTCGACAGAGAGAGACACGCAGCGACTCCCTCACTCGAGCCACGCGACGAACGGCCCGTCGGCCGTCGCCCGGCGGATGTACGCCCGTTGCATCCCCGTTACTGCGCTCTCGAAATCCGCCCCCTCCTCGAGCCGGCGTCGGACCTCGCGGCGTTTCCACCCGCTCGGGGACGTCCGGGCCGCCCACCGCGCCTCGATCGGCTCGAGCAGGGCGTCGACGCGGTCGGGATCGATGCCCCGGTCGTCGAGCCCGCGCCGGGTCAGCACGAACAGCTCCTCGTAGATCTCGGCCGGCTCGCCCGTTCGGATTCCGTCGCGGGTGATCCACTCGAGATCAGCCTCGAGCCCGTCCTCGGCGGCCGCGTAGAACGACTCGCGGGCGGCCGCCCAGGGCAGCGTCGCTACGGGGTGGTCGGTCGCGACGATGCCGTGGACGAGGCCGACGACCAGCGTCTGGAGGCCGATCGCGTCCGCGACGGTGGGTTGGGCCGCGAGGGGGCGGTACTCGAGGCGCGGCCCCTCGGGACCGAGGATCGGTCGGATCCACCGCCAGCAGGTGCCCTGCTTGTGCAACAGCTCCCAGTAGTCGTCGGCGAACCCGTCGCGGGGCTCCTCGACGAGCCACTCGCGCAGGGCCGGCACGCACGGCCGGTCCGCGACGATCCGATCGATCGCGTCGGCCGCCGTCTCGAGATCCCGAGGAAAGCGGACCTTCCCCGGATCGCGGACGTTCATCGACTCGAACACCGGTATCCGGAGTTCGACCGGACCCTCGAGGGCCGCCCCGACGTCGTCGTAGAGCTCCGCCGGCAGCAGCGGCGCGTTCGCCGCCAGCGCGAGCACCGGCCCCGCCGTGCGCAACGCGGCGTTGAAGTAGTCTGGAAAGCGCGGGGTCGGCACCTGGAGGTGGACCTGCATCGAGGCGGCGAGCGACTCGACGAGGATCGTCGGGAACGACCGCCGACAGCCGGCTACGTCGAGTTCGACCGGCCCGTGAGCGGTAATATCCGCATCGAGGGCGTAGTAGCGCGGCCTGGGTGCGACGTTCGTCGGAACGGGGGTCCCGTCCCGGTTGCGGTCGACCGCGCTCAGGTAGGCTCGAGCGCCCTCCGGCGAGGGGATCGTCCACACGCCGTCGGTGACGAACCGCAGCTCCTCGCGTTCGCACACCCGACCGACCGCGCCGACGCGATCGGCGAGTTCGACGGCCTGGGTCTCGAGCCCCGCCGAATCGAACCGGGAGGCGGGCGTGTTCACCTCCGCGTTGTGCCGCCCGAGTTCGCGCTCGCAGACGCCGTCGAACGCGGGCTCGGGAACCGCCGCGAGCCGTCCCGCGGAATCGACGGCGTATCCCTCGAGCTCGAGCCCGATGCGGAACCTACCCTCGAACGCGCCCGCGGCGAACTGCTCTCGAAGCGCGTCGGCCTGCTCGTCGACTCGGCGGACGAACTCGGCGCGGTTACGGTCCTGCCGGGTCGCACGGACGAACTCCCCCGGATCCATCCTCGTATATGATGCACGTTAACATATGAATCTGTTCCGTCCGGGTCGCCGACCGGAGAGATCTCGACGGTACGGACCATCGAGATCCACTTCGGTCCGGACGGCTACTGTCAGGACACGGAGGTCAACACGGTCCGCGACGAGGGCGGCCATGTCGACCTCGACGGCGAGGAGTGATCGCTCGAGGCGCTGCTTCGGACTCGAGAACTGAAAGCGGCGTTCGGCCGGAGACCGGATCCGAACTCGCCGAAAGCGACAGAGAGAGACGCGCTCATCGCCGTCCTCCGATGGAACGGCTGGAGAGTCTTAGTAACCGAAGTAGACGTCGAGCGCGAGACCGGTCGAAACGAGGAGCGCGAACGCGACGACGAACGCGAGCAGAGCGGTCTGGCGCTGGAGAAGCGGTTCGTACGGTTCTACATCAGGAGTGCCCGGAAGATAGGGTTTTGTCCTCATACACGGATAAGGGAACTGCAGGCATAAAGTACTATTTTGGGTTCCGTCACCAATAGTCATTTGCGAAGCAGTGTTTCGAGAAACGTCAACATAGATCAAACCCGGCGGTTAGTAATCGATCGAGGCGAACACGATCAGAAAGATTACGCCCGCGAGAGCGCCGATGCCGAGAAACGCCTCGTCGAAGTAACCGCGCTCGGCGACCGCGCCGAACGCGACCGGGCTCGCCGCACCGATCGCGAGGTAGACGGTTCGGAGCGCACCCAGGTTCGTTCCCTGCGTTCCGTCGGGCAGTCGCTGCGTGAGATCGGAGATCACGACCGTCTCGAATCCGAGGAGGCTACTCGCGAACACGGTTACGAGGACGAATCCTGGAACGGTCCCGACGAAGGGAAGCACGACGAGGGCTAGCCCGGCAGAACTCACGACCGCCAGCAGCGGGACTCGGACGCCCAGGCCGTCGTAGGCGCGGCCGGCGATCGGCTTCAACAGAATTCCGAGCGCGAAGAAAAAGCCGAACAGGGCGGCCGCCGTCTGCGCCGAGAACCCCCGTTCGTCGATCAGGTACGTCGGGTAGAACCCCATGAACGCCTGGATGATCACCCCCCACAGCACGAGCAACAGAGTTCCGCGAAGCACCACCGGCTGCGAGAGCGTCGGGGCGACGTCCTCAAGCGCGAACTGCTCGCGCAACGGCGTCGACGCGGTCGGCTGGCTCGGAAGCGTCCACCAGAGCCCGACCGCGGCGACCGCAAAGAGGGGGACGGCGAACCCGAACCCGTACTGCCAGCCGGCCGTGACCGCAAGCAACCCCGCGAGCGGCGGCATCACCGCGTTTCCGACGTCGCCGGCGGCCATCGTCGCGCCCGTCGCCGTACCGAGCTGGTCCGGGTACACCTTGTCGAGAATCGTAAAGCGGGAGACGCCGTACAGGGCGGTTCCGGCCCCGAACAGGGCCGTCGCAGCAAAGAGGACGAACGCCGAGTCCGCGAGGACGACGAGGGCGAGCATCGTCGCCGCGAGCACGGAACTGACGATCAGCAGGATGCGCTCCCCGGCCCAGTCGGCGAGGATGCCGCCGGGAAGCTGTCCGAACGCGTACGCGATCCACAGCACCGTCAGGAGGAAGCCGGCGGTCGTGAGCGTGAGCCCGTAGGACCCGCGGATGTGTGGCAACAGCGTGGGGTAGATCATCCGAACGCTGATCGACAGGAACCAGCCGAAGGCGACGGCGAGCAGGATCTTCCCGCGTCCGTCGCTTCGGAGGTCGGCGATCGCGTCCGTCACCGTCGATCGATAATCCACGAGCGGTGAACGCTCGGTTGCGGTATTGAGTCTTGCGACCTCCGTCGGCCACCGGCGGACGAGCCGGCACCGCGTTCGCTCAGTGTCCGCTTCGGCGCATCGTCCAAAGGTCGTCGAAGTCGATCACTTCGACGTCGTCGCCCTTCCCGTCGATGTACTCGAGCAGTTCCTCGTACTCCGATTCGGACACCGTGTTGTGCTGATCGAAGGCGTGGAAGTTCAGGATCGTACACTGACGGTGGGCCGCGGCGCGGTCGATACACCGCTTGGCGATCCCCAGGTCGTGGCCGATCGTCCGGGGCATCGCCAGCGGATCGAAGCCGGCGACGCCGGTGAGGTTGACGTCGCCGGCCTGGTTGAACCCGCCCGCGTAGTAGTAGTTCGAGACGATATCGAGCACCCGATCGTCGAAGTCGTTGTGCGGGAAGACGATGTAGTGGCCGCCCTCGAGTTCGGCGTTGACGGCCCAGTTCTTGTCCGTGCGCAGTCTGTCCTCGAGGTTCTCGTCGCTGAGGTCGGTAAACTCGGTGTGGGTTCCGTGCGCGACGATCTGGTCGCCGGCCTCCTGGCGCTCCCTGAGTTGGTCGATCGTCATGATCCCGTCGCGCTGGCCTCTCGTCCACTGACGAACGGCGGCCTGAACCGCATTGACGCCGTACTCGTCGTGCATCGGACTCGCCGTCTCGTAGAAATCCTCGAACCCGTCGTCCCAGCACAGCACCACGTACCCCTTCTCGGGTTTCGGGTGGGTGCGCACGTCGTCGACCCAGACCTCCGCGTCGCCGGTGTTGTGGACGGTGATCCGGACCGTATCGATGGCGTCGCGCTCGAGCGGGGTCGAACTCTGTTCGAAGAGGCCGGGGCAGGTTCGAAACCAGCCGACGTCCGACGTGCGGTACGTGACCGAGCGGAGCTGGTGGCTGGCGTACCCGCCGTAGAGATCCAGGAGCTGGATATCGATCGCGACGTTGCCCGGCGTCGACGTTCGAACGGCCATCGAGAGGTCGAGGTCGGTCATGTCCGTCGTCTCGATCTCGGTTTCCACGACGGCGTTTCCTCCGTCTTCGGCCGTCAGCCTGAGACTCTGGGAGCCGTCGAAGTACGTTCCCTCGTCCGGTTCGGCCGTCCCGTCGACGACCTCCCAGTCGTCCATCGCTTCGAAATCCACGAGCTGTTCGCCCGGTTGGTGGAACTCCTCGCGGCTGTCGTACTCCGTTTCGACCGCGAGTTCGGGCGATTCGACGTCGTCTTCGGTTCCCGGTTCGGTACCGTTCGTCTCCTCGCCGTTACCGTCGTCGTCGTCGTCGCCGTTGCCGTCCCCGCCGTTCGGAAGCGCGGAGTTCATCTGGTCCATGCACCCGGCCACAGCCGCGAACGCCGTCGCACTGGAGGCGGCGAGGAACCGTCGTCGGCCGTTGGATTTCTCGGTCATCGATACTGGTAAGATCCTCGAACAGTTTCTTTGTTATACAGTAATTAGCCGGTAGTGATACGTTCCTTAAATATCACTAATCAAAATCGGGAAAAGTGGACTCGTGAAACATCTCGCGGAAGATACCCGGGACAGTGAGTTCGAGTTTAACAGACACTACTGGCGTTAATTCTTCTCTAAGTATGTGTAGCTTCGAACTCACCGAGGCCGTGGAAGTCGGTACGCTCTCGCTCCGAACATCACCCGACCGGTGACCACGAGCGTGTGCCGGATCGTGGCGAACCCGCCGAAGCGTCTATCCGAAGGGGCGTGACCACACCGGTCGTCGTCTCGAACGTCGGCGAGCAGGAACGCTCGAGACGCGTCCCCCGTTCCCGGCTCGAGTTCGGTGTAGACGCCGCGCTGGTCGAGGACGCCGACGGCGTCGGCTCCCGCCTCGAGCGCGGCGATCCGTGCGGGACCCTCGTAGCGCCACCGCTCGGACCGATCGGCGCCGTACGCGGTTACGGTCCCGTTCAGGTCGCCGACGTACAACGCGTCGTCGGTGCCCTGGACTGCCTGCACGAAGCCGTCGGTCTCGTCGTCCCGGACGTCGTCCGTCCGGTCGCTGGAAATCCGGCCCCGAATCGATCCGCTTTCCGGATCGAACGCGACCAGCGTCCCGTCTTCGCGGGGGAGCCACGCGTTCCCGGCGAACGAAACCGGCCTGGAGCCCCAGCCCAGAGTTCCCTCGAGGTCGGTCTCCCACTGTCGGCCGCCCGTCGCGGGATCGACACCGATCACGGTTCCCTCCCGCGTGGCGACGACAACCGTTCCCTCGAGCAGCGCGAGCCCGTTCGAGACTGGCGCCTCGAGCTCGATTGCCCACCGGGGTTCGCCACCGTTCGCCAAGACGCCGACGACGGCGTTCGATCCCTCGAGCGCGTCGTGATTCGGGTCGTTGACGGAGGCGACGACGACGTCATCGTGGACGAGCGTCGCGACGCCCATGTGGCCCTCGACGTTGCCACCCGCGTCGAATACCCACTCGAGTTGTCCGGTCACGCGGTCGAACGCGAGCAGCCTGTTCGCGCCGGTCGATGCGAACACGCGGTCGTCGGTCGGTCGGGGGCGTCCGATCCCGCCCGCGAGTTCGCGCCTGGTAACCCACTTCGGCTCCCCGCTCGGCTCGAGCGCGAGCAGTCGAAACATTCGGGACCCGGAGCTCCTCCGCGTGATTCCCGCCCCGCCGCCGACGAAGACCGTCCCGTCGTCGACGACCGATTCCGACCAGGCGTCGAACGTCGACTCCCGGAACTCCCGGGCCGGCTCGAGATACTCCGGGCAGTCCAGCGCGCCGGAGTCGCGAACGAACCAGTATCCGCCTCCGGCAAGTCCCGCAGCGCCGGCACCGAGGGCGCCGAGGAGCTGCCGTCTGCTGAGCGACTCCATGCGCCCGGAACCATTCGATCACATGAATATCTTCTGAAGGAACTGGTGAGCAGGTGGATGAAACGGGAGGGCGCACGCTGAACCCCGCCCGCCACGAAACGCCGGCGAACGTTTAAGCCACTCATTCGTGATTGATCACGCATGCTCCGTGCGAAGGGTCCATTGCTGACCGTCGACGTCGGCGAGCGAACCGCGACCGAGACGACCATCGACGAACAGCTCGAGGCGTGCGTCGGCGGCCGGGCCGTCGCGACGGCGCTGGCTCACGACCGCATCCCGTTCGAGGCGGATCCGTTCGGACCGGAAAACCGGCTCTACCTCTCGACCGGCCCCCTCCAGCAGTCGAAGATGTCGTTTACCGGTCGGATGAACATGACGGGGCTGTCGCCGCTGACCGACGGGCTCGTCTCGACGAACGCCGGCGGCTACCTCTCGCGGAACTTCGTCGAGACGGGATACAGCGTCCTCGAGATCGTCGGCGAGAGCGACGAGCTGCTGGCCGTCCACGTCACCGAGGACGGCGTCGAGTTCGAGGCGGTACCGGAACTCGAGGGGGCGACGGTCCCGGAAACCTCCGACTACCTGGAAGAGCGCCACGACCTCGGCTCCGACCACTGCATCGCCGTCGGTCCGGCCGGCGAGAACCGGGTTCGGTTCGCCTCCGTGATGACGTACGATCACCGCGCGTTCGGCCGCGGCGGGCTGGGGGCGGTTCTGGGCTCGAAGAACGTCAAGTGCGTCACGTTCGCGGGCGACGCGGCCCCGCCGGTCGAGATTCCGGACCCCCCGGAGATGGATATCCACAGCGAGGCGGCCCAGTCCGAGGACCTGATGCGCCGACAGGGGACGACCGGTAACACCGAGATGATCAACGAGGCCTTCTCGCTGCCGACCCGGTACTTCGAGGCGTACAAGTTCGAACACGCCGACGCGATCGGCGGCGACGCCGTCGAAGACAAGAAGTACAAGAAAGGCGCCTGTTCGGCCTGTGCGTACGCCTGCAAACTGCCGACTCGAGACGAGGAGAGCGGACTCGAGACGGAAGGCCCGGAGTTCGAGACGGTCTACGCCTTTGGCTCCCTGCAAGGCGTCGGCGACATCGTCGACGTCATGAAGAGCAACGACCTCTGTGACACCCTCGGGATGGACACTATCTCCGCGGGCGTCACCGTCGCGGCCTACCTCGCGAGCCAGGACGAGTTCGGCAACGCGGAACTCGCCCACGACGTAACCGAGCGGATCGCCTCCCGGGAGGGGATCGGCGACCTGCTCGCCGAGGGCGTCGAGCGCTGTCACGACGAACTGGGCGTCGACAGCTACGCCGTCAAGGGCCTCGAGCTTGCCGCACACGACGGGCGCGTGCTCAACGGACAGGGCCTCTCCTACGCCGTCGCGAACCGCGGCGGCGATCACATGTACGAGTCCCGCGTGATGTCCGCCGAGTACGGCGGCCGAATCGATCCCGAGGGAACGCTCGGCAAGGCCGAGGCGCTCGTCGAGGGCGAGAACGAAGCCGCGTTTCGGGATACGGGAATCGTCTGTGCGTTCGGCAGCGGGTACGTCACCGACGAGCGCCTGGGGGCGCTGTTCGACGCCGACCACGAGGACCTCCTCGAGATCGGTGCGCGAACGGTCGAACTCGAGCGCCACTTCAACAACCAGCGCGGCTTCGACCGAGACGACGACCGGCTGCCCTACGACCTCCCCGACCTCGAGGCGGCTATCTCGGAGTACTACGAGGCTCGCGGCTGGAACGACGACGGAACGGTTCCGTCCTCGGCGATCGATTCGGTGACGGCGGCCGACGACTGACAATTAGCCGTCGATTCCGCTACCGAATCACCATACGAAGTATGTGATCTATGGCGATAGTATTGTGTGTATAATGAATACCATCGCGCTTCCGGTAACGAAGCAGTCGATCGGTTCGTTCAACGTGTATTCCGCTCTTCTGTCGCCTTACTCCCTCAAACCGTCGGTCGTGGTAGCGCCCGACTCGGGTGGGGATTCCCCGTCCCTTTACTCGAGGAAAAACCGATCCGGAACATCGATCTCTACGGGTTTGAGACTCCGACCGGAGTGATCGTCCACGAACCACTTCACATCGGCTGTCGTGTTTTATACGCCCTTTACTAGAAACAACCATCTTAAAATAGAATGTATATTGATATATAGGGGCGCTATCGAACCGTCGAACGTTCGTGGTCCTCGAGGTGAACCGTTTTGTACGCGGGAGCGAGAGACGTGGCCATGAGCAGCGTACTCGTCCTCGCCGACGACTTCACGGGCGCGATGGACACCGGACACGGGTTCGCCGCACGGGGCCGTGCCGTTCGGGTCGTCGTCACGAAGCCGAACGCCGACGACACCGACCGACCGTCCGCGAGTGACCCGGACGTCCTCGCGGTCGATCTCGACAGCCGCGACCTCGAGCCCGAGACCGCCGCCGCGGCCGTTTCCTCGTTTCTCGAGGGCGGCCCCGTTCCGGAGGTCGTCTACAAGAAGATCGACTCGACGCTGCGGGGAAACGTCGTCAGGGAGGTCGACGCCGCCCTCGCGGCCACCGGGCGGGAGCTGGCGGTCGTCGCGCCCGCCTTCCCCGGAACCGGCCGTGTGACGGTGAACGGTCGCCACCTCGTCGACGGACGGCCGCTCGAGGACGCCGGCTACGGCACCGACTCCGACCTTCCAGCGCTGTTCGAGAGTTCCGAGTACGACGTCGCGACCTTCTCCCTGGAGACGATCCTCGAGGGGGCCGACGCCGTCGCGACCGCGCTCGCCGATCGCGGCCGTGACGGACCGGAGATCGTCGTCTGCGACGCGGTCCACGATCGCCACCTCGAGGCCATCGCGATGGGCGCCCGACGCTGCGATCGCGAGGTCCTCTACGTCGGCAGCGGCGGGCTGGCGAGTGCGGTGTCGGTACCGGATTCGTCGCGGTCGCCCCCGAAGGCGACCCCCGAAGGCGAGAGCGTGCTCGGGATCGTCGGCAGCGTCAACGAGCGCACGCTCGAGCAGCTCGAGGCCGTCCCCGACGACTGGCTCGTCGAACTCGATCCCGCCGCGGCCGTCGCGGATCCCCGCGAAACGGGTCGGGAGGCCGCGACGGAACTCGAGTCGATCCGTCGGAAGCACGGGCGGGCCGTCCTCACGGGGGCGACCTCTCGAACCGACGTAGATCGCGCGAGCGAGGCCGCAGTCGAGCACGACGTCGAGGCGGGCCCGCGGGTCGCGCGGGCGCTGGGCGTTGCGGCCGCGGAGACCACCAGGAGTGCTCCACCTAGGGGACTGCTGCTGACGGGCGGAGCGATCGCTCGAGCCGCCCTCGAGGAGCTCTCCGCGAGCGCGATCGAGCTCACCGGCGAGGCGGTCGTCGACGGTATTCCGGAAGGCGTGATCGAAAATGGCCCCGCCGCGGGAACCCCGATCGTGACGAAGGCGGGTGGGTTCGGCGACCGGAGGAGTATCGTTAACTGTCTGAACTTCCTTGATCGAGTCGATGAGCGAGAGTGAGCGACCAGTCGTCGCTGTAACGATGGGCGACCCCGCCGGCATCGGAAGCGAGATCATCGCCGCCGCCTACCCGGCGTTGCTCGAGCACGCGAACCCGATCGTCGTCGGCGACGCGAGCGTGATGCGCGCTGGCGTCGACGTCTCGGACGCCGACCTGGAGATCGAGGCCGTCGACGCCGTCGCGGACGCGACGTTTTCCGAGAGCGCGGTTCCCGTTCTCGATCTCGACGCCGTCGACGACCTCGAGTACGGCGTCGTCCGCGAGGACTACGGCGAGGCCAGCCTCGCGTACATCGAACGCGCGATCGAGCTGGCCGTCGACGGCGAGATCGACGCGATCGCGACGGCGCCGATCAACAAGCAGTCGACCCGGCTGGCCGGCAGCGAGTACGCCGGCCACACCGGGATGCTCGCCGACTACACCGACACCGAGAACTACTCGATGATGCTCGTCGAGGACGACCTCGTCGTCACCCACGTCAGCACCCACGTCCCGCTGCGGGAGGCCTGCGACCTGGTAACGACCGAGAACGTCCTTGAGACGATCCGGGTCACCGACGAGGGGCTGCGCGATCTGGGGATCGAGGAGCCGACGATCGCCGTCGCGGGCCTCAACCCCCACGCCAGCGACGGCGGCCTGCTGGGTTCGGCGGACGACGCCGAGATCCGCCCCGCCGTCGAGCGCGCCGCCGCGGAGGGGATCGACGTCCACGGGCCCGAGTCGCCCGACACCGTCTACGTCCAGGCCGCCCGCGGGAGCTACGACTGCGTCGTCTCGATGTACCACGACCAGGGTCACATCCCCATCAAGACGCTGGGCTTCTCGAGCGACGCCGCCGTCTCCGGGGTCAACGTCACGATCGGGCTGCCGATCGTTCGGACCAGCGTCGACCACGGCACCGCCTTCGATATCGCCGGCGAAGGGATCGCCAGCGAGGCCAGTCTGATCGACGCGGTCGAGGTCGCCGCCGACATGGCCGAGCGACGACGCGAGCGGGGCGGGGCGCCGCCCAGGGGTGAGGGATGAACCTCGAGTTCCCCGACGCCGACGTCCTGCAGGCGACCAACGACCACACCGTTGCGGACCTGCCGCGGTTCGCCGTCGCCCGCCGAAAACGCGATCTCGAGTCCGTCGACGACGTCGAGGCCGCCGCCAGGGCCGCGGTGGACGAGATCGATGCCTTCGACTCGCTTCCGAAGGGTTCAGAAGTCGCCGTCACGGCCGGCAGCCGCGGGATCCACGACATGCCCGCGACGCTTTCCGCCGCCGTCGACGAACTCCAGAAGCGGGGATTCGACCCCTTCATTATCCCCGCGATGGGGAGCCACGGCGGCGCGACCGCCGAGGGCCAACGCGAGACCCTCGAGGCGCTCGGCGTCACGCCCGATCGAATGGGGTGTGAAATCCGCTCGTCGATGGCCGTCGAGGCCGTCGGCGAGGACGAACTCGGTCGTCCCGTCTACGCCGCGAAGGACGCCCTCGAGGCCGACGCCGTCCTCCTCGCGAACCGCGTGAAAGTCCACACCGACTTCAACGGCGCCGTCGAGAGCGGGCTCTCGAAGATCGCAGTCATCGGCCTGGGGAAACACCGCGGGGCCGAATCGCTGCACAACGCGGCGATCGCCACCGAGTTCGCCGACGTGATCCAGGACCGGGCCGGGATCCTGCTCGAGGAGACGCCGATCGTCGGCGGCATCGCCCTGCTCGAGAACGCCGCCGACCGCGCGGCCCACATCGAGGGCGTACCCGCCGCCGAGATCCCCGAGCGCGAACCCGAACTGCTCGAGAAGGCGCGGGGCTACTTCGCACAGCTCCCCGTCGACGATCTCGACCTGCTCGTCGTCGACGAGGCCGGGAAGGAGAAATCCGGCACCGGGATGGACACGAACGTCCTCGGGCGCTACTCCTTCCACGGCGAGGACGAACCCGAGTCCCCCTCGATCACGCGGGTGTACGTCCGCTCGCTGACCGAGCCGTCCCACGGGAACGCCCTCGGGGTCGGACTCGCAGACTTCGTCCACCGAGAGTACGTCGCGGACATCGACTTCGAGGACACGTACGTCAACATCGTCACGAGCGGCGAGACGGATCGGGCGAAGATCCCCTTCGTCGTCCCCGACGACGCGACCGCGTTCGTCGTCGCCTGCTCGACGACCGGGATCGCGGGACCGGAGGAGCTTCGAGCCGCCCGGATCCCGAGTACGATGGAGCCCGACTCGCTGGTCGTCTCCGAACCCATCGCCCGCGAACTCGCCGAGCGCGAGGACGTCGAGGTCGGCCCGCTCGAGCCGCTCGAGTTCGAGAACGGACGGCTGCCGCCGGACCCGTATTTCTAGACGTTGCCGACGTCGACCGACGACACACCGAACTATCATCGTCCCACTGACCCGCTCTCTCCGGAGACGTACGTCGAGACCGGACGACTTCACACGAGGTGTGCGGTCTTCAACAAAAGGGCCCGAAAAACGGTGTTCGACCTTCGCTCACGCCAGCGGCACGAGTAGCTGGAGGACGAACACCAGGATCAGACCGCTGACCGACATCACGGTACAGACCGCCGAGTACGTCTTGAACGTCTCGAGCTGGGTGATGCCGGCGACCTCGCTGACGACCCAGAAGCCGCTGTCGTTGTACCAGGGGGCGATCATGCCGCCGAAGCCGATCGCCATCATCAGGTAGACGGCGTTCGCGTCGAAGTCACCCGCTAGCGGTGCCATAATTCCCGCACCAGTAAGGATGGCCACGGTACCGGAGCCCTGCGCGACCCGGATGACCGCGGCGATGGCCCAGCCGGTGAACAGCAGGCCGAGACCGACCTCCTCCAAGCCGCCCGCGATCCACTCGCCGACGCCCGCGATGGCGAGCATCGCCCCGAACGTCCCACCGGCGGCGGTGATGGCGATGATGTTACCGCCGCTCTTGATCGCCTCGGTGAGTTCGTTGTTGAACAGATTGCGGTCGCCCTGCATCTCCATGCGGTAGTAGGTGTACGCCGCGAGAATCGCCGCGGCGGTGAGTGCGAAGTTCGGGTCGCCGAGGAACGAGGCGGCCGCGTCGATCGCGCCGCCTTCCGCGATGATACCCTGGTCGGCGAGGACGTCCGCAGTGGTGTTTCCGGCGATCAGCACGACCGGCGCCGCGATCGGCAACGAGGACTCGAGCAGTCCCGGCAGCTCCGAGGTGGGTCGGTCGGTACGCTCCTGGAGGTCTTCCGGATCGGAGCCCATCGCCTCTCGCAGGGGGAACTCCTCGCGACTGTTCAAGAATCGGCCGTAAACGATTCCACCGAGCATCGAGGTCGGGAACGCGACGGCCGCGCCGACGAGGATCGCGAGCCCGAGGTCGACGTCGAGCTCGGCGGCCATCGCCAGCGGTCCCGGCGTCGGCGGCACCAACATGTGCGTCGCGAGCGCACCCGCGGCCAGCACCGAGATGTACAGCGAGAACTTCACGCCCGTTCGAGCCTTCATCGATCGCCCGAGCGGAGCGAGCAGGTAGAACACGTTGTCGAAGAACACCGGGATGGACAGTACGTAACTGCTGCCCATCAGCGCGTACTCCGAGCGCTTCTCCCCCGTCCAGGAGAGGAAGCCGCGGACGACCCGGTCCGCGGCCCCGCTGTCCATCAGACACTTCCCGATGATCGCAGCCATCAGGATGGGGATCCCGATACTGACCATCACGCCACCGAACTCCTCGGCCGTCTGTGCGGCGACCTCCCCCGTCGCTAACTCCGGCGTGGTCAGGCCGATCGCCATCGCGGCGATGATCAGACCGACGAACGCCGGCAGTTTCAGCCACACCAGTAAGGCCACCACGACGACGAGACCAACCACGAACGGCACGATTGGGCTTTCCAGTACCATCGTGCTAGGCAGTAACAACTATCTATAATAAAGATTGTGTGTAGCGTGAGTGTCACTATCCACGATCATCCGTGGCGGGCGAGGAGCGACGACACCAGCCGAGCGCGGTCCCCTCGAGCGCGAGACGCCTACTCGAGACCCAGACTCCGTAACTGTAGCCGGACTTCGTTTGCAGTCCCGACGGTCAGGTCGGGCAGCGTCTCCGTGAAGTACTCCCCCTGAAGGCGGTTCTCCGGACCGGCGACCGCAATCGCACCGTACAGCCCGTCCTCGAGGACGACCGGGCTGGCGACGGCGCGCCAGCCGTCGATGTTCTCGCCGTCGTTGAGCGCGTACCCCCGCTCGCGGATTCGGTTGCGGGCGTCCTCGAGTTCGTCTCTGGTCGTAATCGTTCGCTCCGTCTGGCGCTCGAGCCCGTGCTCGGCGACGATCTCGTCGACGCGGTCGTCCGGTAGCGCCGCGAGGATCGCCTTCCCGCCCGCGATGGTGTGGAGGGCGCTTCGCGTGCCGATCGAGGCGTAGGGCTGGAGCGCGTCGGTGCCGATCCCCTTCCCCGCGTAGACGCCCTTGCCGCGCTCCTCGACGATGTACCAAACGATCTCGCCCGTCTCGTCGGCGAGTCGCTCGAGGGCGGGCTCGACGCGATCCGCGTAGGCGACGCCGTTTCTCGCGTAGGTTCCGTGCGTGAGAAACGCGAGGCTGAGATCGTACTCCCCGCCGTCGTTCGTCAGATACCCCAACCGGGTGAGCGTCGTCACGTAGTCGTGGACTGTACTCTTCGGTAGCTCGAGCGCGTCGGTTAGCTCGCTCACGCTGGCCCCGCCCGCCTCGCGGATGTGCTCGAGTATTTCGAACGCCCTGGCGGCAGTTGTCAGCGGCACATCGGCGGTCATTGCGCGGTTCTGGCTTGCTCGAGTCAATAAGCGTTCCGTCTTTGGAGGGACCATTTATCCGGATATTCCGGACAGTATCTTCGCTCTGCTCGGTTCGCCGTCGAGCGTGCTACAATCCGAGGATCGAAGCTTACACCCATATGAACGTAAACTATCCGTCCCGGTTCCGGAACTGGCGAACGTGCACCCTTACGAACGCCGTCCTGCGCCGGATTCTCGATCCGTCGGCCCGTTCGAGAACCGCGGACGGAGCCACCAAAATGGGCGCGTCGCTGGCATCCCCTCAATCGCCCGAGCTTCCGTCCGGCCATTCCGGACGCTCCGTGACGGCGATCTCCGCGAGACGCACACGGGCGCCCACTGCGTGGCGAGGCGTCGTGACTCCTACGTTTCCTCCTGGGCGTCGACCGTTGCGACCGCCGCCAGGTTCACGATATCCCGAACGTCGTCCTCGCGCTGGAGGACGTGGACGGGCCGATCCATGCCGGCGAGCATCGGCCCGACCGCTTCGGCGCCGCCCAACCGCTGGAGTAGCTTGTAGGCGATGTTGCCCGCCTCGAGGTTCGGAAGGACCAGCACGTTCGCGGGCTCGTCGAGGTCGGAGAACTCGAAGGTGCCCTCGAGGAGATCCTCGACGACGGCGGTGTCGGCCTGCATCTCGCCGTCGACCGGGAACTCGATCGCCGGGTCCTCGCGGAGCTGGCGGGCCGCCCGCCGGGGTTTGCGAGTCCCCTCGTTGTCGACGCTGCCGAAGTCGGAGTACGACAGCAGGGCGGCCCGCGGCTCGACGTCGAACCGCCGGGCGATGGCGGCGGCGTGGCGAGTGACCTCCGCGAGCGTTGCGGCGTCGGGGTCCTGGTTGACCGTCGCGTCCGCGAGGAAGACGACGCGGTTCTTGAAGGTGAGCATGTAGACGCCCGCGGCGTACTCGACGTCCTCGGCGGTGCCGATTACCTGCAGCGGCGGGCGAAGCGCCGACGGGTAGTGGTTGGTCAGCCCCGTCAGCATCCCGTCGACGTCACCCTGCTGGACCATCACCGAGGCGAAGTAGTTGCTGTCGCCGACGAGTTCGGTCGCCTCGCGTCGGATGACCCCCTTGCGCCGTCGCTGCTCGTAGAGCGCCTCGGCGTACTCGCCGTTCGTCCCGTCGTCGGGGTCGACGACCTCGGGGTCGAACGCAAGGCCGAGGTTCGCCGCGGTGCGGTCGATCTCGGCCTCGTCGCCGATCAACACCGGCTCGGCGAGCCCCCGCTCCTCGAGCTGGTAGGCCGCGCGGATGATCTTCTCGTTGTGGCCCTCGGCGAGCGCGATCCGCTTGGGGTCGCTCTTGGCTTTGTTCCGGACGATCCGGGTCATTTCGCGGGATTTCCCGAGGCGGGCCTCGAGCTCCTCGACGTAGGGCTCGCGCTCGATCTCGACGCGGGCGGCCCCCGACTCCATCGCGGCCTCGGCGACCGCGGGCGCGAGTTCGAACAGCACGCGGGGGTCCATCGGCTTCGGCAGGATGTACTCGGGGCCGAACTGCAGCGGTTGGTCGCCGTAGGCCTCCCGAACGCTGTCGGGGACGTCCTCGCGGGCGAGCGCGGCCAGCGCCTCGGCCGCGGCGACCTTCATCGGCTCGTTGATCTCGGTCGCGCGGACGTCGAGCGCACCGCGGAAGATGAACGGAAACCCGAGCACGTTGTTGACCTGGTTCGGGTAGTCCGACCGGCCAGTGGCCATGATGACCGTGTCGTCGCGGGCGGCCTTGGCCGTCTCGTAGTCGATCTCGGGGTCGGGGTTGGCCATCGCGAAGATGATCGGATCCTCGGCCATGGACCGCACCATCTCCGCGTCGACGATTCCACCCGCCGAGAGCCCGACGAAGACGTCGGCACCCGCCATCGCCTCGGCGACGCCGCCCGCGGGGACGTCGCGGGAGAACTCCCGGCTGTGGGGGTCGAGATCGCCCGACTCCGCCCGCTCGGTCGTGAGGATGCCGTCGATGTCGGCCATCGTGATGTTGTCGCGCCGAACGCCAAGCGAGACGTAGAAACGGGCGGTCGCGACCGCCGCCGCACCGGCGCCCGCGAACGCCACCTCGAGCTCCTCGAGTTCTTTCCCCGCGATCTCGGCGGCATTCAACAGCGCGGCGCCGCTGATGATCGCCGTGCCGTGCTGGTCGTCGTGAAAGACCGGAACGTCCATCCGCTCGCGCAGGCGCTGCTCGATCGTGAAACACTCCGGGGCCTTGATGTCCTCCAGATTGATCCCGCCGAACGTCGGTCCCATGCCGGCGACCGACTCGATGAAGGCGTCGGGGTCGTCGTGCTCGAGCTCGAGGTCGAAGACGTCGATGTCGGCGAAGCGCTTGAAGAGGACGCCCTTCCCCTCCATCACGGGTTTCGAGGCCTCCGGGCCGATATCGCCCAGCCCCAGCACGGCGGAGCCGTTCGAGACGACGCCGACGAGGTTACCCCGCGCGGTGTAGCGGTAGGAGTCGTCGGGATCCTCGTCGATCGCGCGACACGGACCGGCGACGCCGGGCGAGTACGCCAGGCTCAGCTCCCGCTGGGTGTTGGTCGGTTTGGTCGTCTCCACCGCGATCTTTCCGGGCGGGTCGGCCTCGTGATACTCGAGCGAGTCGTCTTCTAGTGACATGGGCAGTCGTTTCCCGTAGACCGACAAAAACGTACGGTTGATCTCGTCGTCGCTCGACGGCTGTCGGCGAATACTGCGTGTATGTGGGCATTCAACACGCCCGTAGTGGCGACAACGAGAGCGGGAGTGATCGATCCGATCCGCCTCATCGACTCCGTATCGGTCATCGTCTCTGAACGGAAGATAATCCCACATTCACACACTCCCAAATCGGAATTTGGGAACGGAATACTCGTTCGGAGCTACCAGTTTGATACGAACTCGCTAATCTGAGAGCCTGTTATACCGGCCATTTGTGGGACCTAAACGGATTTCACAAGCGAGAAGCGGATCGGTTGTCGGCTTTCTGTCCGAGAAGGTCGCGACCTCCGGACGACCATTATTATTGTATTATTCGCCCACACCTACGTCGATCTGCGAAGGTACAATTTATCGCCGCTGGTTCGACTGCGCTACTGCGAGCGCGTCTAGGCGAGACGCATCAAACTGGTCCGCCTCGAGCACACCCGCACTCGAGAACCGACCCGTTACTCCTCGCTCTCGTAGGGCTCGCCGACCGACGACGGCATTCGCGTCTTCCCCCAGACGGTCAGGACGACGATGACGCCGACGTAGGGCAACAGCCCCATCAGCCGGCCCGAGACCGCGATGTCGACGGTCTGGAACTGGACCTGCAGTCCCTCGAGCCCGCCGAACAGCAGGGCGGCCAGGGCGGCCCCGATCGGGTTGTAGTTCCCGAACAGGTAGGCGACGATCGCGATCCAGCCGCGGCCGTCGACCATCGTGTCGCCGGTGCCGATGAACGTTCCCGCGTGGGCGAGCAACACCGCGCCGCCGAGGCCGGCCATCGCTCCCGAGAACAGGACGGTGGCGTACCGAACCCGGTTGACGTCGATCCCGGCGGTGTCGAGCGCCGTCGGATTCTCGCCGGCGGCCTGGATCCAGTAGCCGTACCGGGTGCGGTAGAGGACGACCCAGGCGGCGACGACCACGACGAGCGTCAGCACCACGAGCGGCGACTGATCGAAAACGATCGGCCCGACGACGGGAATCTCGGCGAGGTACGGCACCGAGTAGCGGTTCATACTCGCCAGTCCCGGGCTTCGGACGGTCCCCCACAGCAGCGAGGCGAGGAAGGGCGCGAACCCGAGGCCGATGAACCACACTGCGAGTCCCGCGACGATCTGGTCGGCCTTGTACCGGATCA
This sequence comes from Natronococcus sp., assembly GCF_047921035.1. Classification (NCBI taxonomy): domain Archaea; kingdom Methanobacteriati; phylum Methanobacteriota; class Halobacteria; order Halobacteriales; family Natrialbaceae; genus Natronococcus; species Natronococcus sp. Next base: position 49,707 of record NZ_JBLRWX010000005.1, on the reverse strand, counting down.
GCAGGACGGCGTACCCCCCCGTCAGCGCCACCGAGACGCCGACGGCCGCGACGATGGCGAGCCAGACGTGGAGCTGGCTCGAGGCGCCGACCAGCGACAGCGTCGCCGCGGCGGTGATCGCCCCGAAGATCATGAACCCCTCGAGTCCGATGTTGAAGACGCCGCTCTTCTCGGCGTACAGCCCGCCGACGGCCGCCAGTGCGATCGGCGACGCCAGCATCAGCGTCCGGTTGAGAAAGCCGACCGTGAGGATCCGCTCGAGGGGGACGTCGAACCGGACGACGAGCACCGCGGCGAGCGCGACGGCCGCGAGAGCCGCGAGCCCGCCCAGCTGGAGTCGCCGTCGGCTCATCGCCGTCGCGAGACTCACCGCTTCTCACCTCCCAGGCCCGTTCGCTTCGCGAGCATCCGGAACAGCTCCGGCGCGGCGACGAACAGCACGACGATCCCGACGATCCCGTCGATCAGCTGGACGGGGACGTCGCTGTGGATCTGGACGTGCGAGCCCGAGGACTCGAGCGCGCCGAACAGCAGCGACGCGGGAACGACGCCGACGGGGTTGTTCGCCGCGAGCAGACTGACGGCGATCGCGTCGAACCCGTACGTGCCGATCCCCGAGGGGTCGATGAAGTAGCCCTGGATCATGATCGCGAACACCGCGCCGACGAGGCCGGCGACCATCCCCGACAGCGTCATCGTCGCGACGATCGTTCGCTTGGGATCGACCCCGGAGAACGTCGCCGCGCTGGCCTGGTAGCCGCTGGTGACCATGTCGTAGCCGAAACTGGTCCGGGTCATCCCGACGGCGACGACGCCGACGACGGCCAGCGCCAGCCCCAGTCCGAGGACCGAGAAGTTCGGATCCGAAAAGACGAGCGGCGGCAGTCCGACGCCCTCCGGGAGGTACTCGGTTCGAACCGACCGGGCGTCGTCGGGACGGAGGGGGCCGTCGACTGCCCAGCCGACGATCCCGATCGCGATGAAGTTGAGCATGATCGTCGTGATGATCTCGTTGGCGCCGTAGTAGGCCTTCAACACGCCCGGAAGCGCCGCGTACAGCCCGCCGGCGACGACCGCCGCGAGCAGCCCGACGACCGTCAGCCCGACGCCGCCGACCGCCCCGCTCGGGACGAACGGCGCGAGCCAGAGGATCGAGAGCACGCAGGCGATCCCCCCGACGATCAGCTGCCCCTGAACGCCGATGTTGAAGACGCCCGCCCGGAAGGCGATGGCGACGGCGACCCCGGCCAGAATGAACAGCGTCGTAAAGCGCAGCGTGCGGGTGAACGCGCCCGTGCTCCCGACCGAGCCGACGACCAGCTGCTGGGCGAACAGCAACGGGTTGTGTCCGGCCACCGCAACGAACATCAGGCCGATCAGCAGCGCCAGCCCGGTCGAGCCGACGGCGATGCCGACCCGCTCGTACACCGACGCGTCGAGCAGTCGGGCCGCGACGCGGTCCAGCCCCGTTCGGAGCCGACCCGTGTCGTCGCTCATCGCTCGCGGTCACCTCCCGACCGTCGGTCGACCGTCGCCTCCGCGTCGGGCTCCGAGTTCGCCCGCTCGCGGCTCGAGCGGTCCCCTTCGGAGTCGAGGTGCTGGCCGGCCATCAGGAGCCCGAGTTCGGCGTCGCTCGCCCCGGTGGGGTCGACCTCGTCGATAAACGTTCCCTCGTACATGACGACGATGCGGTCGGCCAGCGCGCGAAGCTCGTCGAGCTTCGAGGAGATCAGGACGATCGCGAGCCCCTCCTCGCGGAGTTCGAGCAGGCGGTCGTGGATGAACTCGAGCGAGCCGACGTCGACCCCACGGGTCGGATGGGCGGCGATCAGCGCGTCCGGATCGTGGCCGATCTCGCGGCCGACGACGAACTTCTGCTGGTTCCCGCCCGACAGCGAGCCCGCCGTCGCCGACGGATCCGGCGGGTGGACGTCGAACTCCTCGATGATCTCCTCGGCGTGGGCCTCGACCGCCGACCAGTCGAGCCAGCCGTCGTTCGCGTACGGTGGGACCGTCTGGTTGCCCAGCAGCGCGTTCTTCACGAGGTCGTACTCCTGGACCAGCCCCTCGGCGTTGCGGTCCTCGGGGATGGCGGCGATCCCGGCCTCGAGGTCGGCCGGTGCCTCGGCGCGCAGGCGGTCGCGTAGACCGTCCATCCCTCGGCGAGAAACGCGTGGGCGGCCGAGCGGCCGATACCGGAGCAGCCGGTGATGAGGACCGCGTTCGTCATGCCGAACGGACGGCGGGGCGAGACAGAACCCGGGTCGACTACCGCAACCGCCCACGGTCTACCCGAACTCGAGGACGTCGCGGATCCCGGCCTCGATGCGCTCGGCGTCGGGCAGGTAGTCGTCCTCGCGGGCGAACATCGGCATCGGCACGTCGTACCCGGTCACCCGCTCGATCGGCGCCTCGAGGTAGAGAAACGCCTCCTCGTTGAGCCGTGCGATGATCTCGCCGGCCATCCCCGCGGTCTTGGGGGCCTCGTGGACGATCGCACAGCGCCCGGTTTTCTTCACGGAATCGACGATCGTCTCGGCGTCGAGCGGGTACAGCGTCCGCGGGTCGATCACCTCGACGCTCGCGTCGATATCGTCGACGGCGTCGAGCGTCTCCCGCAGCATCGACCCCCAGGCGATCACCGTGACGTCCTCGCCGGGCTCGACCACCCGGGCCTCGCCGAGCGGGATCTCGTGGTCGTCGGGGACCTCCTCGCGGAACGAACGGTAGAGTCGCGTCGGTTCCATGAAGATAACGGGATCGGAACTCCGGATCGACGAGGTGAGCAGCCCCCTCGTCTCGGCGGGCGAGGAGGGGAAGACGACCTTCAGGCCGGGGATGTGGGCGAACCCCGCCTCGAAGCTCTCGGAGTGAAGCTCCAGGGCGTGGATCCCGCCGCCGTAGGGCGTCCGGATCGTCATCGGACAGGTGATCGTCCCGCGGGTTCGACTCCGCATGCGCGCGACGTGCTGGGCCAACTGGTGGAACCCCTGGTAGAGGAAGCTCTGGAACTGGATCTCCGCGACGGGACGCATCCCGGTCGCCGCCAGACCGACGCCCGCTCCGACGATGCCCGCTTCGGCGACCGGCGCGTCGAACACCCGGTCGGGATGGTCGTCGATCAGCCCCTGGGTCGCCCGGAACACGCCGCCGGCCTCGCCGACGTCCTCGCCGTAGACGACGACGTCGTCGTCGCGTGCCAGTTCCGCACCGAGCGTGTCGCGGACGGCCTCGACCATCCGGAGTCGCTCGCTCATTCGCCCTCACCTCCCTTTTCGGCCTCGAACGCCGCGAGCTGTCGCTCGAGTTCGGGCGGCAGGTCCTCGTAGACGTGCCGGAACATGTCCGCGGGATCGAGCTCCTCGCGCCGTTCGTTCGCCTCGTCGATCGCCGACGCGAGCTCCTCCTCGATCCGCTCGGCGATCGCCTCTTTCGTCTCCTCGTCTAGGATCCCTCGGTCCTCGAGGTACCGCTGGAACCGAAGGATGGGATCGCGGGCCTCCCACTCGGACTCCTCCTCGCTCTCGCGGTAGGCGGAGGGATCGTCGGAGGTCGTGTGCATCGATCGGCGGTAGGTCAGCGCCTCGATGAGGACCGGCTCGCCGTTGCGGGCCTTCTCGACGGCCTCCCGCGCGACGCGGTAGACCCCGAGCACGTCGTTGCCGTCGACCTGCACGCAGTCGATCCCCGCCGCGATCGCCTTCTGGGCGAACGTCTCCGTCGCGGTTTGCTTCTCGATCCCCGTCGAGATGGCGTACCGGTTGTTCTGACAGACAAAGACCGTCTGGGCGCCGTAGACGCCGGCGAAGTTCATCGCCTCGTAGACGTCGCCCTCGCTGGTCGCGCCGTCGCCGAAGTAGGTGATCGCGACGTTCTCCCGATCCTGGAGCGCCTCGCCCCAGCCGATGCCGGCAGCGTGCAGCGGCTGCGAGCCGACGGGGATCGCCGGCGGAAGCGCGCCTTCGCCGTCCGGAATCTCCGTGCCCTCCTCCATCCCCTTCGCGTACTGGAGGATCGCGTCCGGTGCCGTGCCGTGAACCAGGAGTGCAGGCTGTTCGCGAAACGACGGGACGAGCCAGTCATCCTCGCCGAGGGCGAACGCGGTGCCGACCGGCGAGTCGGCGGTCAGTGGCGATCCCGTCGTCGTCATCGAACGGTGGTCCCGAAACCGGTCGATCGGCCGTCCGAAGCTCGCTCGCTCCGCGTTCGCGACCTTATATTGTCCATATCTGTAGGTATACGTCCGACCTTCTCGATGGAGGAATGAAAAGTAACGAATCGTAAACGATCACTGTTTAGTGCCTTCATACGCACTCTGTTCGTATGAATCACTTCGAAATGCGGACGGACAGTCTCGTTTTACTTTCCGTTTGTAAACTCATGTATGTGGGTTCGAGCGGTGGAGGGGAGCGACCGTGACCGATCTCGTTCCGACGACCTGCATGCGGTGTGCGGTCGGCTGCGGCCACGTCCAGCGGGCCGTCGATCGGGGGTACGGCCTCGAGAGCGTCCGCGGCGACGCCGCCCACCCGGTCTCGAACGGGCTCGCCTGCCAGCGCGGGATCAGCGAGAGCGCCGATCCCGACGGCGAGTGGCTGACCCGCCCGCTCGTTCGCCGGGACGGGGAACTGGTGGCGACCACCTGGGAGACCGCCCTCGAGCGGGCCGCCGAGGGACTCGATACGGCCCTCGAGGGCGGCCGCGACCGCGTCGCGGTGCTCGGCAGCGGCCAGCAGACCAACGAGGCCGCCTACGCCCTGGGTAAGCTCGCCCGCGGCGGGATCGGCACGCGGTACTACGATGCCAACACGACGCTGTGTATGGCCTCGGCGGTGACCGCGTACTACGACGCGTTCGGCAGCGACGCCCCGCCGCCGACCTACGACGATGTCCCCGAAGCCGAGACCCACCTCGTCTGGGGGGCGAACCCGGCCGCGGCCCATCCCGTCCTATTCCGGTGGATCAACCGGTCGGCCGACGCCGAGGACTCGGAACTGATCGTCGTCGATCCGATCGACAGCGAGACCGCCGAGGTCGCCGACCACCGCGTCCCGCTCGAGCCCGGGGGCGACCTCGCGCTGGCCCGCGCGGTCCTGGCTCGAATCGTCGAGACCGAGCGGGTCGACGAGGCGTTCGTCGCCGAGGCGACGGCGGGATTCGACGAACTCCGCGAGGAGTTGCCGGACCCCGCTCGAGCGGCCGAGCGCGCGGGCGTCTCGATGGCCGACGTCGACCGCCTCGCTGCAGCACTCGAGAACCGAACCCTCGTCTACTGGGGGATGGGGATCAACCAGAGCGTCAACGGCACCGACGCCGCGGGCGCGCTGATCGATCTCTGTCTGGCGACGGGCAACCTCCGTCCGGGCTCGGGACCGTTCTCGCTGACCGGGCAGGCGAACTCGATGGGGACCCGGGTCTGTTCCTCGAAGGGGACCTGGCCCGGCCAGCGACCGTTCGACGACCCCGGGGCCCGCAACCTCGCCGCGGAGACCTGGGGCGTGCCGGCCTCGCGGCTGCCGGCCGACCCCGGGCCGGGACCGGTCGGGATCGTCGACGCCATCGACGAGGAGGTCGACGCGGTCTACGCCGTCGCGACGAACCCCGTCGCGGGGATGCCCGACGCGACGACCGTCCGCGAGCGCCTCGAGGACGCCTTCCTCGTCGTCCAGGACGCCTTCCGCAGCGAGACGGTCGAGCACGCTGACGTCGTCCTGCCCGCCGCAACCTGGGGGGAGTCCGAGGGAACGGCGACCAACATGGAACGGACCGTTTCGCGGGTCCGGGCCGCGACGGAAACGCCCTCGGGCGTGCGGACCGACCTCGAGCTGATCGGTGCGCTGGCCGACCGGCTCGCGCCGGGGCTGTTCGACGAGCCGCCCGAACCGGAACCCGTCTTCGAGGAGCTCGCGGCGATGACCGAGGGGACCCCCGCGGATCTCTCGGGGCTCTCGTACGACCGCCTCGAGGCCGAGTTGGCGGTGCGGTGGCCCGCGCCCGAGCCCGACGCCGCGGGCGGGTATCGGTACCACGAGGGGTCGGAAACGGGGGCGGAGGACGGCGAAGCGGAGACGTGGTCGTTCCCGACGCCGTCGGGCCGCGCCCGCTTCTCGGACGGACAGGCCGAGCCGCTGCCCGAGCCGACCGACGACGACTACCCGTTCACGCTGACGACCGCGCGCCGTCCCGACGCGTACAACACCGGCGTTCGGACCCGCGAGGACGACCCGCCGACCGCGCGCGTGAGCCCGGCGACGGCCGTCGCCGTCGCGGACGACCTCGAGCAGGGTACGGACGGCCGGTACGGACGCGTCGTCTCGAGGCGGGCGTCGATCACCGCCCGCGTCGAGGCCGACGAGTCGATCCCCGACGGCGTCGTCTGGTTGCCGATCCACCACCCCGCCGTCAACGACCTCACGCTCCCCGCGGTCGATCCGCGCTCGAGGGAGCCGAACGTCAAGCAGTGTGCGGTCCGGCTCGCCCCGCCCCGCGACCGGGAACTCGAGGCCGTCGTCGAGGCGAGCGCCTGATTCGTCTGCGGTTTCCGTTCAGAGCAACTCGACGGTCTCGAGGGCGTCGATGCGACCGGCACCGGTTTCGGGGTCCCCGCGGCCGTCGCCCGTCGCGCCGCGCTCGATAGCGTTCTCGACCTGGTTGGGGTTGGCGTCCGGCTCGAGTTCGCGCACGAGCGCGCTGAGTCCGGCGACCTGCGGTGCGGACATCGAGGTTCCCGAGACGCTCGCGTACTGGACACCGGGGAGCGCCTCGTTGTCGGGATCGAACGTCGAGAGGATCTCGGCGCCCGGCGCGCCGACCGAGATCTCGTTCGCCCCGTAGTTCGAGAACTCGGCGAGTTCGTCGTCCTCGGTGGTCGCGCTGATCGAGGAGGCCCGGGGAAGACTCCCCCAGAGACTGATCCAGCCGCCCTGCTGGAGGTTTTGACTGTCATTACCTGCACTCGTCACGACCGACGTCCCGCGTTGAGTGACGCTCCGGACTACCTGCTGACGGGCGATCCGGTATCCCTCCTGGTTGTCCTCGGGCGGTTGCGGCGGGCTCCCGATGCTCATGTTTACGACGTCGAGACCCTGCTCAGCCGCATAGTCGAGCGCGAGGAACGTGTCGCCGACGCCGGCCAGAAGCGGCCCCTCGGACGGGAAGTTTCGAAGCGAGACGATTTCGGCGTCCGGAGCGACGCCGGTCACGCCCGCGTCGCCGGTCGCCGCCGCGATGCCGGCGACGTGTGTGCCGTGATAGTGGACGTCGCCCGTGTGTTCGCCCTCTTCCCAGCCGACGAACGCCCGGCTGGCGTCCGTGTTGACGTTTCCGAGGTCGGGATGGTCGTCGGCGACGCCGGTGTCGATGATCCCGATTCGAGTTCCCTCGCCGGTCGCGCGCTCGTGGGCGTCGAACGCGTTGATCAGGTGCTTGTCCCACTGCTCGTCCTCGAGTTCGCCCTCCGCGCTCTCGTCGGCCGGCTCCGCGGGTTCGTCGAGCCCGTACGTAAAGTCCTCGAAGGCAGCGTTCACGCCGTTTACGCTCGACGGGTCCTCGCCTGCGGGACCGTACACGAGGTAGACGTTCGCGCCCGTGATCTCGTGGGCCACCGTGTAGCCCGCCCGCTCGAGCCGTCTCGGATTCCCGCCGGTGACGATGTACTGCGCCTGCTCGTCCGCGCTGACCCCGACCGCGCCGACCGTCGCCAGTCCGATCCCCGCCAGTACTGATCGCCGTTCGATATTGTCTACCATACAATTACCGAAATTAGAGAGATCATAGATAATTATTTCCACTGGTTTCGATAATTGATCGAGAGCTGTACTTTTACGCACCTCCAAAACCTTTGTTAACAATAGGCAAGGATCGCAAGGGGCGGAACGCGAACGGCTCGAGCGACGGCTACCGCCCGTCCGTTCGATCGCGGAGCGCACTCAGTTCCTCGCCAGCCCCGACGACCGCCGGGAGGCGAGCCGTCGCGTCGACGGTTCCGCGTTCGGCGTCCCACGAGACGAGTCCGCGGTCCGCCAGCTCCGGTAGCTGGGCGTGGACCAGCTCGAGGCGGACCGATTCCGTCGGCTCGCCCTCGAGCGCGGCGATGCGAGCGGCGAGCGTCTCGACCCCGATCGGCTCGTCGGCGTCGAGTACCGCCTGGAGCGCGTCCCAGGCGTACGGGCTCGTCGCGACCGACGCGAGCGACCGGGCCTCCGGGGAGAGGGCCTCGAGTTCGAACTCCCGGGCGAACTGCCCCGTCTCGTCTTCGAACGCCGGAATCGACTGCCGAGTTGCCATTGCCCCGAGCAAGCCGACCACGCCGCCAGTCGAGAGCCCGATCAGGAACAGCAGCGAGCCGTCCGCGACGGCGTCGCCGGTGACCGACTCGCCGAACAGGAACCCGCTGACGAGCGCCCCGCCGATCAGCCCGCCGACGAGACACCACGTCGCGACCGTCCACCGCTCCGCCGCCGAAAACCGGCGTGACGCGGTCCAGTATCCGCCGTAGACGATGAGCGCGGCGGGAACGCTCACCAGCAGGAGTTCGAGTATCTGGACGGCGGTCGGTTCGGGATCGGTGTACACGTGTACGAGCCCGCCGAGGCCGAGCGCGATCCCGGCAACGACGATCGTTCGGGTTGCATCGTCGGGCCTATTCTTGGGTTCCGGATAGCTGTTGGTCATGGAGACACGTTCTGGGAGACCGTTCGCGGCCGAGGCTGAGAAAGCTTTCTCGAGCGGCCGCGAGATCGCCTCGCGGAGCGAAACCGAAACGCGGACTCGACCCCCTGCTCGTAGCGGCCCGAGCGTATTTCGGGCTTCGATTCGACGGGTCGGATATGCCCGGGCTCGTCGTCTTTCTCGTTACCGCCGCGATCGTCTCGTAGGTGCCCGCTAGCGTGGTGATCTCCCTCGATGCCAAGCGACGAAACGTCAGGTATTCTCGAGGCGCTCGGAACTCCCTCGAGAGTCGGAAGCGGAGACGGGGTGAAGCGCTAGTCGTCGCTCGAGACGACGGCTCCGTCCGCTGGCGTCTCCGTGTCGACGAGCCAGCCGTCCTCGGTCGCGCGCTCGGCGACGGCGGGCTGGAACACCCAGGCGGCCAGCGCGACGATCGGCAGCATCGTGACGGCGACGACGGCGTAGCCGAGGTGGAGGTTCGGGAGGAACGGCGCGGCAAACACCAGCGGGTAGACGGTGCCGCCGATCGTGCCGATTCCGCCGACGACGCCGGCGACGCTGCCGGAGCTGTCGGGGAACATCGCGGGCACCTGCGCGAAAATCGCACCCTCGGAGAACGCACAGCCGACGCCGACGAGGAAGCCGGCGGCGACCGCGAGGTAGATGTTCCCGGAGAGGCCGGCGACGGTCATCCCGACCATCGCGACGACGACGAAGACGAGCGTCGCGAACGTCCACTGCTCGCGGTAGCGGCCCTCGAACCAGGGCAGGATGTCGCGTTCCCGGCGCGCGACGACGTCGCTGGTGTAACCGCCGAGCGGCCGGAGCAGGCCGGCCGCGATCGAGAACGTCGCCGCGAACGTGGCCGCGATGACGATGTCGCCCTGGCCGAATCCCTCGCGGTAGTACGTGCCCAGCCAGCCGTTCATCGCGACCTCGAGGCCGAAGGTCATCACGTACGCCGCCGCGAGCACGACCGCGCCGTGGCGCGTCCCGACGTAGAGGAACTGTTTGAAGCTCGCCTTCTCCCTGGTCGCCCGCCGCTTGGCCTCGCTCTTGGCGGCGTCGCCGAAGGCGTAGTAGACGACTCCGAGGACGACCGCGAGCACGCCGGTGTAGAAGAAGGCGGCGCGCCAGTTCGTCGCGAACAGGGGTCCCGCGTACCCCTCGCCGAAGATCCGGGGGAGGGTGAAGTACGCCCCCAGCCCCGCGCCGGCGTTGCCGACGCCGGCGAAGACGCCCTCCGCCAGTCCGAGGTTCTCCTCCTCGAACCACTCGGCGACGTGCTGGATCCCGATGACGAACGTGATTCCGGCCAGCGAGGCGATCACTCGCGAGGCGGTAAACACCTCGTAGGTCGTCGCGAACGCGCTGACGATCGAGAAGATCCCGACGATTACGAGGGTCACGCTGGCGGTCACCGGCGCGCCGTACTTGTCGGTCAGCGGCCCGATCAGGATCCGACCGGCCGGGACGGCGATCACGGCCGCGCTCGAGACGAGCCCCAGCTGGGCGACCGAGAGGCCGAACTCGTCGGCGATCCCGCCCGTAAACGGCGCGAACGAGAACCAGATGACGAACCCCAGGTTGAACATCGCCGTCGCCAGCAGGAGGTTCTTCCACTTCCCGTGGATCACGGCCGACCGCCTCCGCTCTCACCTGCGGACGTGTGTCCGAATCTGCTACGTTCAGGTTTACAATTCGATTCCAGAACCGGACCAGGAGTTACGTTCGGACTCACGTATCTACGCTATCTGGACGTACGACACCGTATAAGCCTACTTATTACCCAGATCAAACAATCATATTGCCACCGGTGACCAGTAGTAAGTATATATTCCCCTATGGATTCGACGTTCGGCGAAAATTCGGAGGGCGTATTCCAATACCGGAAGCGAAACGGCTGCGATCGGAGTCGATCGGCAGTTCTCGTCGATCGTCCGGCTCAGTCGCCGTCCGTCCCCTCGTCGTCGGTTCCCCACCTGTCGTCGGGGTCGACGGGTTCGACCGCGCGAGCCAGCTCCGCCTCGGTGTACTCCCGGTCCTCGAGGCGCATACTCTGGAGACGCCACTGTCGACTCAGTTCGGGCTCGCCCTCGGGACCGACGCGGGCGCCGTGGGTCCGGAAGAACCGACCGCCCCGACCGAGCGCTTTCCCCTCGTAGGTGTGCTGGTCGAACGCGACGTCGTAGCGCCCGCCGGGCTCGAGTTCCTCGACGGGGTGGTCGTACCGCGGCTCCCGTCCGTCCTCGCGGGCGGCCGCACGTTCGGCCGAGAGTTCGCCGAAGTAGTCGTCGGCGTGGGAGGCCTCGCGGCTCGAGGGCGCCCGGGCGGCCGCCAGCGCGGCGTGGACCGCACAGAGCCGTCCCTCCCAGGAGGCCTCCGACCAGCGCTCACGAGCCAGCTCCTCGTAGCGGGCGATAAGCAGCGCGACCTCGTGGCCCGCCCGAAGGTCCTCGACGACGTAGAGGTTGATCCGGTCCCAGAAGTTCCAGGCGAACCCCGATCGGACCAGCTCCCAGGCGGCCCACGCCGCGACCTCCTCGTCGGATCGCCGGACGGCCTTCTGGAGCAGGCTCGAGACGTCGTAGCGGTTCGCGCCCGACTTCGTCTCGTTGTCGCCGCGCTCCTCGCCGAAGTCGTTTGGCTCCGAGGCCGCGTCTTCGCTCTCGGAACGATCCTCGTCGTTGTCGGTTCGAAGCTCCCCTTCGGAGCCGAACGTGGCCTGTTTCCCGTCGTCGTCCATACACCACTCTCGTGACGGTCGAGGGAAATAGCTGACTCCGTACGATGCACCGCCCGACTCGAGGAGCGCAGCCTTCGAACCGGAACGGACCTCAACGATCGCGTGTTCTTCTCGAGACTGTTATAATCGAAAGACAGTTTACCGATCTCCCCGTTCCTCCGGGTAGCATGCGAACGACAGCGCGGTTCGGCGTTGTGGGTCTCGTGGCGGTGCTCGCGATCGGACTGCTCTCGGCGGGCGCGGTCGCCGGCGGCGGCGGTGCCGGCGACGTGACCCAGGTCGGTAGCATCGACGCCACGATCGAGAACGAACACGTCGAACTCGACGGACTCGAGCTCTCAGCAGACGGGCTCCCGTCCTACGAGATCGACGAGCGGACGTACGACCTCGAGTCGGCCGGCATCCAGAGCGACGGCGTCACCGTCGACGTCAACGACCGAACCTACGAGATCTGTTCGGTCGATATCTCGCTCGAGAACGTCTCGGTGACGGTGTCGGACGTCTCGATCAACGGCGACGAGTAGGCGGCATCGGGCGGCTTCGCCTCGAATTTTCCGCGGGAACCGATCCTCGAGTAGCCCGGCGTCGGGTCGATCGTCCTGCCCGACGAGACGGTCGCGTTCGACAACGGTCGGGGCGAACGCGTCGAGCTGGGAGGCCGAACGTTCTGGCGCTCGACGGTCGAACCCGGCTGGCGGTTCTCGAGGGACAACGCCCCCGAACTGGAGACGGATCGCTGTCCGAGCCCGCATCGCCTCTACGTGGTCGCCGGGCGCGTGGACATCGAGATGGACGACGGTGCCCGCGAGACCCTGCAACAGGGGGACGTCGCGCTGATCGCGCCGGGACACGACGCGTGGGTCGACGGGGACGAACGGGTCTCTCGAGCAGCCGGAACGGGTTCTCACTCGCAGAAGTACCAGTACTGTCGGGCGCCGATACCGTTAAGATATGTCGTGACCATTGATAGCATGTGACGTGATCTGAGATGCCAACCTGCCACAACTGCGACACCCCGATTTCGGCGAACTTCGTCCGCGTTTTCGGCGACAACGACGGCTACCTCGAGGGCTGCATTCACTGTCTGAGTTCGGCGGAACTCACCGGCGCCGACGAGGAGCACGACTCGCCGGCGCTGTTCGCCTGACCGTCGGGCTCGAGCGAAGGGGCGTTGTTCGATCGCCGGTCGACGCCGAGAGCGGACGGTCCTGAACCCCGCTGAACGATAGTAATTTCTATGGACGAGTACCGAGACGGCCCCGGTATGGGCACCGTCTACGAGTGGCCGTCGCCGACCCGCGATCGACTTGGAATCCTCCTGGTCGTCGTCTCCGCGGTCGGGTTCGGAACGCTCGGTATCTTCGGGCTCTACGCCCAGCAGGCCGCGCTCTCGATCCCGACCGTGCTCGCGTTCCGGTTCCTGCTCGCGGCGGTCCTCGTCTGGGCGCTGCTCGCGGTACAGGGACGGCTGACGGTGCTTCGCGGACGAACGCTGGCGATCGCGCTCGGGCTCGGCGCGTTCGGCTACGCGACCCAGAGCGGGCTCTACTTCCTGGGTCTCGAGTACATGACGGCGGGGCTCGTCGCGATCGTGCTCTACACGTACCCGGCGTTCGTCGTCGTGCTCGCGATCACGGTGATCGGCGAGCGCGCGACCCCCGTGATGGTCGTCGCGCTCTGTCTGGCCATCGGCGGCGTCGCGCTCGTGACCGGAGCCGACCCCGACGGCGCCTCGCTGATCGGCGTCGCCATCGTCCTCGGCGCCGCGACGGCTTATGCCGTCTACATCACGGTCTCGCGGGCGCTGCTCGATCGGGTCGATCCGCTGGTGTTGACCGCCTACGTGCTCCCCGCCGCGGGCGGAACGTTCCTCGCGATCGGGACGGCTACCGGCGAGTTCGCGATTCCGACCGCGCCGTCGGCCTGGCTGATCCTGCTGTGTATCGCCGTAATCGCGACGGCGTTGCCGGTGGTCACCTTCTTCGCCGGCATCAAGTACGTCGGCGCGAGCCGTGCGGGGATCATCAGCACCGTCGAGCCGCCGGTCACGGTCGCGCTCGGCGCCGCGCTCTTCGCCGAACCCGTCACGACCGCGACGCTCGTCGGCGGCGCCTTGATACTGCTCGGCGTCGTCCTCCTCGAGCGCGAGTAGCGCAAGATGCGCATCGGTCACAACATCAATACGGTACCGCTTCGTAACGGAAGTATGGACACTGAGAGCAGGACGCAGGTTCGGGAGATAATGTCGACACCGCTCGAGACCGTTTCGAAGGACGCGACGCTGACCGAGGCCGCAACGGCGATGCGCGACAACGAGATCAGCGCGCTGGTCGTCCGGACGGACCCGCCCTCGATCGTGACGAGCACCGATCTGGTCGCGGCCGCCGCGGAGGGCCACGATCCGACGACGATCGACGTCGAGGCGGTGATGACCGAATCCGTCGAGACCGTGCCGCCGGATCTCTACCTCGAGGAGATCGCCGCCATGATGACCGGACTGGGCATCACCCACCTCCCGGTCGTCGACGGTAACGACTACGTCGGCATGATCTCATCGACCGACGTGACGGCACAGCTCTCCTGAGACGGATCGTTGTCGCGTTTCACCGGTGAGCGCTCCGGCGGGACAGCGATCACCGGTACGGACCGGACGAGCAGTCGGACGATAACTATTGTGTGCTGGCCCTCGAACTACCGTCCATGACCGATCAGTTCTCCCTCCTCGGCGTGTACGTCAGCCGACCCGTCGCCGACGCGCTCTCCGAAACCGCCTACGAGTCGGCCGGCGTTCTCGACCTCGAGGACTACTTCGCGGACACGACGGGCCCGATCCCGGCGGGCGATCCCGGTGCCGAAGCGACCGACGAGGTCGTCGCCGACGTCCTCGCCCGGTTCCCCGGACTGTACGACGCCGCCGAGTTCGACGCGGCCGAGCGGCTCGAGCCCGACGCCTTCGACCTCGTCCAGCTCGCGGCCGCACCCGACCGGGTCGCGAACGTCCGAGAGCGGTTTCGGGCGGCAGCGACGGTTCGGGACACGGATCTCAGAACGGTCCAGACGGCGATCCTCGCGGCTGCGCTCGAGGTCGACCCCGCTCCCACGCAACGCGACGGAAACTGAGTTCGGCGGATGCCGGGAGTCGATCCGTGGCGCTCAGGTCGGGGAGCGATGCCGTCGTATTGTCTCGACAAACGCGCAGGTAGCGGGTCGAGTGCTCCAAAAGGGTGGGGAACGGAGCGGGATCGCGCTGGGGAACGCGACCCCGGCAGACGACAGGGGTATCACGCGGCGTGGGAGCGGGGCACCGCGTTCGTGGTGGGTGGATGGGTGGTGGGTGCGTGTGAACGACGGTACTGAAGTCGTTCGGCTGGCAGGGTAGCCATCGGTGGGTGGTGGGTGGGTGTGGGTAGGTGGTGGGGAGTGGCGTCCTGCCGATTACGGGTAGGAGCGGGATCGTAAAAACGCTCATTCCAAACTGTGTTGGTACTCCACTACGTCGGATCCCGACGTATTCGATTTCGAATCCGAGAGCGGTAGCACCGCGCGTGTTCGCCGTCGCTCGAGTTTGTCGCCTCGAGGGAACCCGACCGCACAGTCATCTCTGCGAATAGGAACGTATATAGCGAAAACAGTAAATCAGCTGGTTCTTACGATATAACTACAAAAACTATTATAATTAATTCTGTTGTATGGATACTGGCATGCAAGAGAATCCGAGTATGCTGAACAGGCGGCGGTTTCTGGCCGGAACGGGCGCGGCCGCGGTCGGCGCAGCCGCCGCATCGGGCAGCGCCAGCGCACGAACGGGAGACGAGGCCGAACGCGACGACGGCCGGAAGGATCGAGCGACGGTGATCGCTCATCGCGGGTTCGCCGACACGTATCCGGAGAACACCGTCGCCGCGTTCGAGCAGGCGGTTCGGGGCAGTTCGAACGATGCGGCCGATCGGCGCGGCGCCGACTGGATCGAACTCGACGTCTTCCCGACCTGCGACGGCGAGATCGCCGTCTTCCACGATACGGAACTCGGCGATCTGACCGACACCGACGGTGTACTGTACGAGACGCCCGCCAGCGAGGTGTTCGCCGCCGAGGTGCTCGAGAGCGGCCAGACCGTCCCCTCGCTGACCGAGGCGATGGAGGCGATCCCGCCCAACGTCGGCGTGAACATCGACATCAAGGAGGGGTCGCCCGACGTCGAGTTCGGCCGGGTCGACGACCCCGAGGCCGAACGCGAGGAGTGGGAGTGGCTCGAGACGGTCGTCGACGTCGCGACCGACTACGACAACGAACTCCTCCTGTCGACGTTCTGGGAGGGCGCGCTCGCGACGGTCCGCGATATCGCCCCCGACGTTCCGGCGGCCTACCTGCTCTACGACTCCATCCAGGAGGGGCTCGACGTCACCGACGAGTACGATACCGACGGCGTCAACCCGCCGCTGGAGATGATCTACGGCACGCCGTTTTTCGACGACGAGACCTACGAGGAGATCGACGTCGTCGCCGAAGCCCACGCCCGCGACCTGCCGGTCAACGTCTGGACGATCAACACCTGGTACGAGGTCGAGCAGCTGATTGAGGCCGGCGTCGACGGGCTGTTCCTCGATTACTCCGAGATCGTTCGGTGGGGTGGACTGCAGAGCTAGGCTCGGTAGTCGCTTCCGTTCGGCTCGAGTCGGCTTCGGTCCGGAGGGGAACGACTGTCCTATATTTCGAGTATCGGAGTCGATACCGCTCCTCTCCGATCAGCTAGGTCTTCACCGGGGTACCCCTGACGTTCGCGTGAGATCCCGTCTATCGACGCTGCCAGCGTCTTCTCGAGGTCATAGCGGCTCTGTCTTCGGCCCGGTCCGCGATCGTTTCGAATACGTCCCAGGGACGACCGTCGATACTACGAAGCGGGGTTTCGGGGCTCGTACAACCGATTAAACCCGTTGTAGGAAGACGAGGGCTACTCGAGCGCTCGCTACCGAAGGTCTCGGTCGTACAGGGTAGTATCAAAAAGCCCGTCTGTACTGATCGCTGTTAAGGAGGGAGTAGCTCGAGTTCGGCGTTCCGTTCGCACGGTCGGACTCTCGAGCGTGGCTCGAGTCGGAAGAAGGGATCGATGCGGGGGTTAGCTCACCTTCTTTCGCAGGTAGGCCGAGACGACCTCGCTGATGATCACGATTCCGAGGATCGCGATCAGGATCGTGAGGACGTTCGACCACTGGAAGAAGTTGATCGCCGTATCGAGGTAGACGCCGATCCCGCCGGCGCCGACGAAGCCGATCACCGTCGCCTCGCGGACGTTGATGTCCCAGCGGTAGGTCGCGACGCCGACGAACGCCGGTTTGATCTGCGGGACGATCCCGTAGACGACGACGTCGAGCGGCGAGCCCCCCATCGCGCGGATCGCCTCGACTTGCCCGGCGTCGATCTCCTCGATCCCCTCCGCGATCAGCTTCGAGACGAAGCCGATCGAGCGGAACGCGACGGCGAGCACGCCCGACAGCGCGCCGGTACCGAAGATCACGACGAAGAACAGCGCCCAGATGATCACGTTCACCGAGCGGGTGCCGACGATGAGGAACTTCCCGAGCGCGTAGGTGGCGGCGTTCGGCGTCGTGTTCTCGGCGCCGATGTAGGCGATCGGCAGGGAGATCAGGATCGCCAGCCCGGTCCCCAGGATCGCGATGTTGACGGTCTCGACCAGCGGTGGGAGGATCTCCGCGCCGTAGGCGAGGTTCGGCGGGTACATCCGCAGCAGCAGGTCGCCGAGGTTCCGCGGCGCGTCGACGACGAACGTGTACTGGATGTCGAGCGCGCGCCAGGACAGCGCCGTGATCGCGATCGCGACGACGATCGCGACGTACCTGATCGCACGGGCTCGCCCGTCGTGTTTCTGCCAGGTGGTGGAGCCTTCGTAGGACATTACTGGACCCTCCGTCGGGCGACCGCGCTCAGGATCTCACCGAACATGACGACGGCGATGATCGCGAGGATGATCGCGAGACTGAAGTCGTACTCGTACCGGTCGAAGGAGTTGAGCAGGGTGACGCCGATCCCGCCGGCGCCGACGATCCCGACGATCGTACTCGCCCGGATGTTGATGTCCCAGCGGTAGATGATCAGCCCGATCATTCGCGGAATCACCTGCGGGGCGACGCCGAAGATCAGGACCTGCAGCGGACTCCCGCCGAGCGCGCGGATCGCGTCGGCCTGTCCCTCGTCGATGTCCTCGAGTTCCTCGGCCATGAGCTTCGCGAAGAAGCCGGGCGTCGCGATCACGAGAGCGATGACGCCCGCGAGCGGGCCGAGGCCGACGGCGACGACGGCCACGATCGCGAGCACGAGCTCGTGAAGCGACCGCGAGATCGAGACCAGCGCCCGACCGACGTAGTACACCGGCCGCGGGACGAGGTTCTCGGCCGCCATCACCGCGATCGGGACGCTGATCGCGACGCCGATCACCGTCGCGACGATCGACATCGCGATACTCTCGAGCATCCCGTTCCAGATCCGCTCGCGCGCGTCGGGCGTGAAATCCGGCGGGAACATCGTCGCCAGCAGGCTCGTCGCCGCGTCCGCGCCGCCGATCAGGCGGGCGGGACTCGGCCGAAGCTCCCAGGCGCTCCACAGCACGAACAGCCCGATCGCGCCGTAGATGAGGTACTTGACGTTCTTGTCGTAGAACACCGTCGGGCGCTCCCAGCTCGAGGGGTAGCCGCCGGTGCGCTCGGGATCCGCACTACCCATCGATCTCACCGCGAACGTGCGCTCCGATCATGTTAGAACGACTTCTCCTTGCTGGCGTCGGTGATCTCGCTCGAGGACGACTCGCTCTGTGCCTGGGCCTGGCTCTCGGTGCCCGTCTCCGCTCGAGATTTCCCGGACCGGTAGATCGTGTCCCGCGCGCTCTCGTCGAGTTCCGCCGGGGTGCCGTTGAAGACGACCTTCCCGTCGGTCAGCCCGACGATCCGGTCGGTGTAGTCGAGGGCTAACTCGACCTCGTGGATGTTGATCAGCACCGGGATGTCTTCCTCCCGGGCGATCTCGGTGAGCATCTCCATGACCTCGAACGACGTTTCGGGATCCAGGGCGCTGGTCGGCTCGTCGACGAGCAGGATCTTCGGGCGCTGCAGGATCGCTCGAGCGATCCCGACGCGCTGGCGCTGGCCGCCGGAGAGTTCGTCGACGCGCTTGTTCTCCATCCCGCCGACGCCGACGCGGTCGAGGATCTCGTAGGCGTTCCGGATGTCCTCCTCGTCGAAGTTGCGTCGGAAGGCGTCCCAGCTGCTCATGTAGCCCAGTCGACCGGAGAGCACGTTCTCCATGACGGTGAGGCGCTCGATGAGGTTGAACTCCTGGAAGATCATCCCCATGTCGCGTCGGGTCTTTCGGAGGTCCTTTTTCGACAGCGTCGTGAGTTCCTCGCCGTCGAGGACGATCGAGCCCGACGTCGGCTCGGTGAGCCGGTTGACGCACTTGATGAGCGTACTCTTGCCGGCGCCGCTGGGGCCGATGATCGAGACGACTTCGTTCCCGTCGACCTCCATCGAGACCCCCTGTAGCGCCTTGTCGCCGGTCGGATACACCTTTTCGAGATCAGTTATCGTAAGCATACGTTGAGTTAAATTTCGAGAGTCGGTCGCCGCGCTGTTAGTCGATCGCGCCCGGGTCGGTCAGATCCACGTCGTTGGCCTCGTGGGTGACCAGGATATCGTGCCAGTGGGTCGCGTAGTCGATCTCGGTGAACTGGCCGCGCCCGTCGAACTCCTCGGCGAGTTCCGTATCGGAGTAGTCGTACTCGAGGAACGCCCGCTCGATCCCCTCCTGGACGTCCGGCGGCAGGTTGTACCGGTAGGAGAACCCGGTGGTGACGATCGGGTCGCTCTGCCAGACGACCTTGATGTCGTCCGGATCGATGTCACCGCGGTCGGCAACGCGGGTCACGCAGTAACTGCAGACGGGGGCGACCTCGTGGTCCCGGTGGTAGACCGACAGCACGAGGTTCTCGTGGCTCCCGATGTGTTCGACCTCGTAGTCCTCGCCGGGCTCGACGCCGAACTGATCGTCGAAGATCGCGCGCGGCATCAGGTTCCCGGAGTTCGAGGACGGGTCGCCGTGTGCGCCGTTCCGCCCCGCGAAGTCCTCGACGGAGTTGATGTCGGTGTTGCTCATGTGGGTGATCGCCCAGAGGAAGTAGCCGGCGTCCTCCTCGGAGACCTGGATCGCGAACGGAACCGCACCCGCGAGGTTGACGGCGAACGGCAGCGGCCCCGTCGAGAACCCGGCGATGTGGAGCTGTTCGCTGCGCATCGCCTCGACCTGGGCCGCGTAGTTCTCGACCAGGTTGTTCTCGACGTCCCGGCCGGTCTCCGCCTCGATGTTCTCGATGAGGGGATCGAACATCCCCTCGTAGGCGGCCGGATCCTCCGTCGGCGTCATCGCGAACAGCAGCGTGTCCGGATCGATCAGTTCGTCCTCGTCCTCGGGCGTCTCCTGTACCGGATCGCCGTATACCGGTTCGTCGCGCTCCTCGAAGCCCTGAATGTCCTCGACGGTCCCGTTGTCGTAGTCCATCAGCGTCGACATCCGCTGTGGGAACTCGGGGTTCTCGGGGTCCCACTCCGGGAAGTCCTCGTCGGCGTCGTCCGGAACGCCGCCGTCGTCGTCCTCGCTCACACAACCCGCCAGTGCACCCGTCGCTGCAACCCCAGCCCCCGCCAGCAGATCACGCCGGCAGATGCTACAGCACGGTACGTTCTCTCGAGCCATTGCGAAATGGTATTGATAAACCTGATATTTATAGCTACCGGTTTAAAAGGCAGTCAGGGCCTCGCTCGCGGACGGTATCGGTCGGGCCGGGCCGACGGCTCCGGCGCTACGACAATCGGGACTTGAGCCGGGCGCTCAGCGGCTTCATCTGCCGGTAGGACCGCCCCTCCCAGACGAGGTCGCCGTCGAGGTCGATCGCGTAGAGGGGTTTCTTCTCGAGGGCCTGGCTCAGATAGACGATCCATCCCTCGTCGCTCGAGTAGAGGCGGGCGTGGCGGGGACTAGCCCACTCGCTCGTGTGCGTCAGCCGGACCGTACCAGCAGTAACGTCGATCAGATACGTCGTCTCGTCCGGCGGCTTCGTCCGAACGACCGCGACCCGGCCGTCTTCGGAGAGGTCGACGTCGGAGACGTTCGCGTCGAACTCCCGGACGAACCGCGATTTGCCGTCGGCATCGAACACGCGAACCGTGCCGTCCAGCCGGTCGGCGGCCCCACCCTCGAGGATCAGGACCGTCCCGTCGTCGGCGACGAGCCCGAGCGTCGGGTGCTCGAGGGGAATCGTCCACTTGAGAGCGCCCTCCCGGAACAGAAAGCCCCGGGATTGTTCGTCTTTCCCCGGAGTACCGTACGCGATCGACCGGTCGCCGTCGGCCGACGTCGTGTGGCGACAGACGTACGTCTCGCCGTCGTGGTCGACCGTCGTCCGGTCGGATCGCCCGGCGTTGTCGAGCCAGGGTCCGTCCCGGTCCCACTCGAGTCCGGGCGTCGGATCGTCCTCGTTGCGTCCGAAGAGCATCGATCGTGCTGGAGTATCGGGTCTGCCGGCAAAACGCTGCCGATGATTCGGAACCGGACTCGAACGGGATTCCTTTCACGCCTACAGCAGTAACACCGGCGCACCGAAGACGACCCCGACGCCGATCAGGACGAGGTTCCAGAACAGCACCGGGCGAACGAGTTCCCGCGAGATGCTCGCGGCGAAGAACGTCTTGACCAGGATGCTGGCCGCGGTTCCGGCGATCACGCCCGCAACGGCGGCGTTCTGTGTGATCTGGCCCGTGCTGACGAGCGTGACGGCCGTCGTCGTCGCGGTGCCGCTCGAGATCAGTCCGGCCAGAAACGTCGTCGCGATAAACCCGGTCGTACCGAACAGTTCCTCGGCGCCGACCGAGAGCAACAGGACGCCGAGAAACAGCGCGCCGAAGGTGAGCGCGTTCCGGAGGCTGAACGGCGAATTGAGGTCGGCCTCGAACTCCGTCCGCCAGTCGCTCTGCCAGATCGCGATCCCGACACCCGCGAGCGCGATCGCGCCCAGCGGAGCACCGACGACGACGGCGGCCTCGGGAACGAAGGCGACCACGATGACGGCGTTTCGAACCGCCATCGCGGCGTTGGCGAGCAGGATCGCGCCGACGGCCAGCCCGAGCAGCCCCGACTGGTTGGTCGCGCGCTTGCCCATTTCGGCGACGACCGCCGTCGAGTTGACGAGCCCACCGAAGAAGCCGGTGACGGCGATCCCGCGACCCTGGTACTTCTTGACGAGGACGTAGTTGACGAACCCGATCGCGCTGACCGCGATCACGAGCGACCAGATCAGCCGCGGCTGGACGGCCCCCCAGGGATCGACGGTCTCGTCGGGCAACAGCGGGTAGATGACGAACGCGAGGATGACGAACTCGACGGCGCTTCGCATCTCCTCCCGGGAGAGCCCCCACGCGAACTCGTGGAGTTCGCGTTTCAGGACGAGCAACAGCGAGGAGAGCACCGCCACCGTCACGGACTCGATCAGGAACCCGTTGGCGACGAGCGCGCCGATGCTGTAGGCGACGAGCATCGACACCGACGTCGTCAGCGAGAGCCCGTCGATGTCGTCCTCGATGAAGCTCTGGGCGGCCAGCAACACGGCGTGGGCGATGATCAGGAGCCCGCCGACGAGCAACAGCCCCTCGTGGTCGACGATCGTGAAGACGGCCGCCAGGAGGCTGATCAGCGCGAACGTACGGATCCCCGCGGACTTCTGGGACCACTCGCGCTCGAGTCCGAGGAACATCCCGAGTAGCGTCGCGATGACGATCTTCGCGACGTCCTCCTCGAGGTGGACGAGTACGTCGACGTCGATCATGGCTGCAGAATCGATCCGACTTCGCCGAGCGAATCGAGGACGGACTCCGGCTCGATCGCGGACGCCGAAACCGCGTCCCGATCGGTACCGGAGCGGACCAGCGCCGTCGTCATCCCGGCCGTCGGTCCCATCTCTACGTCGGTCTCGAGTCGATAGCCGGGGTAGACGGTTCCGTCGAGGTCGATCACGGACCCCTCGAGCGCGTTGGTGCTCATCACGGGGCTTTCCCGTCCGTCGCTCGCCTGCTCCGAGATGATTCGCCGTGTGGATACGAACGCGTGTTCACGAACTGGTGTATGATCGACCGGCGCACCTATATCTTGCTATATAGTACTATATATTTCACTGTCGGAATCTTCGCGACCGCAAATCGCTCCGTCGCCCGATTTCCGCGGGGATAAAGACGAATCCGCCGGTGTATCGGTCGTCGCCAGCGACCGGGCTATCGGGGGAAACCGAACCGCCTCGTCGGAGTTCACGGCCCCCGTCGAGCCCGTCGGCAGATCGAACGCCGGCGTTCGAACCGACAGTTTTCCCGCCAATAGCGTCCGTTCGAGACCTATCTCCGGGGTGACGGTTCCGCCTTCTCACTCGGACGGGAGCGAAATCGAACGTCCGCTCGAGCGATCGGCGCCTATCAGCCTAATAATTTAATATGTAGAACATTACTGAATTAGAATATGCTCGCCGAAGTAACAGCTCCGGGAGCGGGCACGTTCGTCCTAATACGGTTCTGCAGACGTCACACGGTCGATATTACTTCCAGATATCTCCGGCAAGCAGCGGTACGTTTGGATATATAGTACTATATAGAACTCTGTTACAAAAGTATGTATGTAAGACACGAACAGCCGCACGACGTTACGATCGGGACGGACTCGCGAGCGCTCCTCCCAACATGTCCGATACGAACCACTACGCATCCGAACGGGTATGATAGATATATACTATTTCTTACCACAATCTGTTGGATTTAGTCTTGGCGGTATTGCGTGCTATGAGAATATCTCTCCCACAAGTACAGAAATTGACTCGAGAATACACGTTATAAAGTACCGGTATAGTACGCTATCGGTGCAAATACGATCGGGTTCGTAGATAACTCGGTGAGTAGTGTTGTCCATTTATATAATATCTATCTCGTGGGATCGTTCTAGCTACTTTCTATCTGATCATTCGTAGTCTCGATATCCCGCCAGAATTATAGGATTTAATACGTATTCGGCGTCCTCTTTCGCCATCACACGCGACTCGACCGGCGACGAGCGACGGCTCAGCACGAACTCGCGGTCGTCGTCTCGAGACCGTACTCGGAGACGGCGATCTCGGTTCGGGCGTCCGCGCAGTCTGCCGGTTGCGTGACCGACGTCTCGCTCCGCCCGGACTCGGTCTCGACGACCAGGTCGTAGGTCCCGGTCTCGAGCAGCGTAGCCTCGAAAGCGTCCGCCGCCGGGAGCGTCTCCGTCCGCTCGAGGACCGTCTCGCCGTCGCGGCGGAGTTCGATCGCGACCGTCCGCTCCTCGGGACCGGCGTTTCGGACGATCACGTCGGTCCCATCCTCACCGTCACCGTCTCCGACGACCGGGCGGTCCGCCGACGGTTCCTCCGTCCCTTCGGTCCCGGACCCGGTCGCGTCCGAAAGCGTCCCGAGACAACCGGCAGCTGTCGTGATTCCGACTCCCGCTGTTAGCCCGATCAGGGTGCGCCGATCCATACTGGGGAGACACGGTCTTCGATAAAATCCTCTTTTCACGAGATCCGGACTGTCTGCCCGCCGAACCAGGGTATCCAACACGTTCCGCGGACGATCGACGGGGGTCGAACCGGGCAGAACGGGACCGTTCGGACGGAGAGCATCCCTCGGAACCCGCTCGAGACGACTACGGGGAGTCACCGCGGTGATTCGGCACGGCAGCGGTGACCCTCTGGCAACGGCGATCGCGATTCGGTGGGGAACCCCGCAAGACCGACACGCACTTTCCGACCGAGGAACTTTCGTGGTCTGTCTCCAGTACGAGATAGTGCGACATATTCAGGTTACGGTGCCGGTGGGCAAACGGGAGGCGGTACTCGATGTCCTGGAGGAGGAGGGGGTCGAGTACGTCGTCACGGAGGAACACGGTACCCGAGAGTACGATTCCGTCGTCTCGTTTCCGCTGCCGACGAACGCGGTCGAGCCGATCCTCGACTCCCTCCAGGAGGTCGGCATCGAAAACGAGTCGTACACCGTCGTTACGGATGCGGAGACCGTTATCTCGAGGGACTTCGACGAACTCCAGGAGGAACACGCCACCGAGTCCGTCCAGGACGAAGAGATCTCGAGACAGGAGCTGTTGACTCGCGCGGAGGAGCTGACGCCGACCTACAGCGTCTTTTTCGCGATGACGCTGATCAGTGCGATCGTCGCGACGGTGGGGCTCCTGCTCGACTCGCCGGCGGTCGTCGTCGGTTCGATGGTGATCGCGCCGCTGATCGGACCCGCGCTGAGCGCGTCCATCGGGACCGTCGTCAACGACCGCGATCTGTTCTTCAAAGGACTCCGCTACCAGTTCTCGGGCGTCCTCGGCGGGATCGTCATCGCGGCGATCGTCGCGTGGCTCTTTCAGTCGATGTTTCTCGTTCCACCCGGTGCCGAACTCACCGAGATCGACGAGGTCGCCGAACGGATCGCCCCGGAGCTGTTGCTGTTGCCCGTCGCTCTCGGAGCCGGTATCGCGGGTATTCTCAGTCTCGCAACCGGCTTCTCCGTCGCCATCGTCGGCGTGATGATCGCCGCCGCGCTGGTCCCCCCGATGGCTGCGGCCGGCATCGCCCTGGCCTGGGGGATGCCCGCCGCCGCGCTGGGTTCGACGGTGCTCGTGCTGGTCAACCTCCTCGGGGTCAACCTCGCCGGCCTCGCCACGCTGTGGTACATCGGCTACCGACCCGACAGCGGGTTCGGGATCTCGATCGCACAGCGCCGCGTCCTCAAACAGGCCGCCGTCTTCCTCGCCGTCATCCTCGTCCTCTCGCTGTTCCTGACCGGCGTCACGTACTCCTCCTATCAGATGGCGGATTTCGAAGAGACGGCGACCCAGGAGTCCGAGGCGGTGTTAGCGGAGTACGACGACGCCTATCTGCTCGAGGTCGACGTCCAGGTCCGTGAGGAGGGGCTCCCGGTCGATAGCTCGCTCGATGCGACCGAGCAGATCGACGCCGTCGTCATCGAAGTCGGCGGTCCGCCGGGGACCTACGATACGGAGCTGATCGACAGGCTCGACGAACGGATCAACGAGCAGACGACGGGCGACACCGCGGTGCAGGTTCGTTTCGTCGCGACCGGCGGCAACGACGCCTACCTCGAGGGCGACGAGCCCGGAATGGCCGACGCGGACGCCGACACCTGATACGGTTTACTGTACGTCAGTACCGGCGCAACCGCCGCACGGGTCGCGGTTGCGCCGGTAAATCGGTACAGCAATCCGTATGAGTCGTCTCAGACGGGTTCGGCGTCGTCGGATCCACACCGCGGACACCGCTGGAACGCGGAATCTTCGAAGCTCGTCCCACAGCCGCGACACGAATCGCGGCTCGTCTCGACCCCGCTCGTGCCACAGACGCCGCACTGTCGACGGGTCGCCTTGAAGTGGGCGTTGCAGGACCCACACCGATACGTGCCTCGCATAGTGCGACGTCAGTTCGAACGGCAAAAGGCGTTCTGCCGTCGCGGGCGGTCCTCGAGGACGTAACCGTTCGTCTCGACGCTCGAGTCCTGTCCATCGCTCGCGCAGCCGGCCGCGAGCGGACCGAAACGGAACCTACACCGGTTCGAACCGGTAGCCGTCCCAGTCCTGGCTGTCGGGTTCCCTGATGCCGGCGCCGGGCTCGCGGAGCTCCTCGGTGTAGACCGGTTCGACCTCGTCGCCGGTTTCGGCGTCGCCGTCCGCGAGCTGGACGAGCGCCCGAACGGAATCCTCCCCGTCCTCGACCGCGTTACTGAGGTCGAACTCGACGATCGCGAGGTGGTTCGGTTCCCGAACTCCCGGCGGCGTCGCGGTGCTGGTCGTCCAGGTCACCACTTCGGCAGTGTACTCGCTCAGATCGATCGTTCCGACCGGTTCCGCGCCGTTCCGGCTTCGCGGGTGGCCGGGGTAGCTGATCGTACCGTCGTCGTATCGGGTCGCTTCCATCGTCATCGTGCTGCCTCCATAATGGTCGTGATAACGCAGTTGCCGAAGCCGCCGACGTTACAGGCGAGTCCGACTTCCGCGTCGACCTGCCGATCGCCGGCTTCGCCGACGAGCTGTTCGTAGATCTCGACGCCCTGGGCGACGCCGCTGGCGCCCAGCGGGTGGCCCTTCGACTTGAGTCCGCCGGAGGTGTTGACCGGCAGCTCGCCGTCTCGCTCGGTGTAGCCGTCCTCGACTAACTCCCAGGCTTCGCCCTGTTCGGCGAACCCTAACCCTTCCATCTGCAGGAACTCGAGGATGGTGAACATGTCGTGGAGCTCGGCGACGTCGATATCCTCGGGGCCGTAGCCGCTCATCTCGTAGGCGCCCTGCCCGCTCTCGACGACGCCGCCCATCACGGTCGGGTCCTCGCGCTCGTGGACGACGTGGGTGTCGGTCGCGCCGTCGACGCCCGCGACGATCGCGTACTCGTCGGTGTACTCCTTGGCCACGGACTCCGGACAGAACAGCATCGCCGCGGAGCCGTCGGTGATCGGACAGAAGTCGTACAGCCGCAGCGGATCCGCGACGATCGGCGACTCGAGAATCGTCTCGACGTCGACCTCCTTCCGGAACTGCGCGTGGGGGTTGTCGACGCCGTTCTTGTGGTTCTTCGCCGCGACCTTCGCCAGGCTCTCTCGAGGCGCGTCGAAGCGCTCGAGGTAGTGACGCGCGGTCATCCCGGCAAAGGAGGGAAGCGTCACGCCCACCTTGTACTCGACGGGGTGGGCGATCGAGGCGATGATATCGGTTGCCTCGCCGGTCGTCCGGTGGGTCATCTTCTCGCCGCCGACGAGCAGCGTCATCTCGCTCGCTCCGCTGGTGATCGACTGCCAGGCCGCGTAGATCCCCGCCCCGCCGCTGGAACTCGTCTGGTCGACGCGCTGGGTGTAGGCCGGGATCGCGCCGATGTCGTGGGCCAGCGCGTTCATCACGCCCGTCATCCCCTCGAACTCGCCGCTGGTCATGTTCGAGACGTACAGGTGCTCGACCTCGTCGGCCTCGACGCCCGCATCCGCGAGACAGTCGAGGCCGGCCTCCGCGAGCAGGTCGAGGATCCACTCCTCGCGCTGGCCGAACTGGGTCATCGAGGCGCCGATCACCGCGACGCGGTCCGACTCGCGTCCCGTCATTGTCGTCCCTCCAGGAGCGTCGCCTGCCCGGATCGGCCCCTCTCGTCGGTCGGGTCGTCGACCGCGATCCCGGTTCCTTCGGCCGCCGAGAGCCACTCTTCGACGGTGTACGTCCGATCCGTATCACCCGTTCGATCCGTGTGCGGGACGACGCCGCGAACCGTCGCCGTCTCGTCGGACTCCCCTCCGTTCTCGCCCTCGTAGAGCGCGAGGGTGACGATCGGAACGCGAACGCGCTCGCCGGGGTCGGAGCCCGGACAGAGCGGCGACGCTGGGAGCTCCCGGCGTCGGAACGCCGGCTCGAGCGAGCGATCTCGTCGCTCGGCCCAGCGCTCGAACGCGGCGACGATCTCGCCGCGCGCCGATTCGCGGCCGTCGCCGGCGACCCCGTTGGGCGGCCACCGGACGATCCGGTAGTCGTCGACGGTGCCGTCGTCTTCCAGTCGCTCGAGGCGCTCGACGACCCGATCGATCGCGCCGTTGGCGGCGGTCGAGACTGTCGGGCGAACGTAACAGTCGACCCGAAGCCCCTCCTCGAGATCCGTCGTCGCGGTCGGAACCGCCGTTCGCTTACCGGCTGACATACGTCCCCTCCCTCCGCTGGGCGTACCCCTCCGCGACCAGCGACGAGAGTATCGGCAGCAGCGTCAGTTTCGACAGCCCCAGCAGCTGCTGGAGGTCGTTCGCCGTCGCCTCCCCCGCTTCGAGCAGCGCCAGGTAGACGAGTTTCGCCTGCGGCGATCCGAGGTCGTCCGGGATCGATAGCTTCTGTTCGCCCGCGTATTTCTGTTCGCTCGTGGACATCACAGAGGACGGCAACGGCCTGTGATATAAATATTGGCTGAACTGTGTCCACGAACACCACGGCTGTCGATATCGAACGGCAGGAGGGGAGAGGATCGGTAAAGGGGTGATGTCCACGAGCGACCGCCGTTGGCGGCCAGTCGTGTGCGGCAGTTCCAGAGAGCACCTGGATAGTCCGCGTCCTACCGCACGAAGGGAAGGGATAAATTTCCCACTCCAACACAGTTTGGAGGTACGGCTGCCGGGTCCGCCTCCGAAGGAGGGACATCGGCGTCTCGAGCCCGTTTGCCTACTCCTCGAGCAGTCGCCCGTCGCGAAGCGTCACGGTTCGATCGAACAGCCCCTCGAGCGACGGGTCGTGGCTGATCGTCACGAGCGCGGTGCCCGCCGACTCCTGGACGTCGACGAGCAGCCCCGCCACGCGCTCGGTCGTCTCGGGATCGAGCTGGCCGGTCGGCTCGTCGGCCAGCACGACGTCCGGTCGGTTCGCGAGCGCGCGGGCGATGGCGACCCGCTGTTTCTCGCCGCCGCTGAGCGTCGCCGGATACCGGTCGGCCAGGTCGGCGACCGCCAGCGTCTCGAGCAGTTCGTCAACCCATGCCTCGTCGCGCTCGCCGCCGTGGTGCTGGGGCAACACGGCGTTCTCGCGGACGGTCAGGTCCGGCACCAGCTGGAAGTCCTGGAAGACGAACCCGATCGCGTCCCGGCGCAGCCGCGCCCGGCGGCGCTCCGAGAGCCCGCTCGCGTCCGTCCCGTTGACGAACACTTGGCCACTGTCGGGCGGCTCGAGCAGTCCGAGCACCGAAAACAGCGTCGACTTCCCGGCACCGCTTGGCCCCCGAACGAGCGTCCGCGAGCCGGACGGGATCGACAGGGACAGCTCCTCGAGGATCGGCTGGCCTCCGCGACGCACCGAAACGTCGATCGCGGCCAGCACGGGCTCGTCCGCGGTCACGGACGTCGGTTGGGCCCCCTCGCTCAAATAGCTGTACCTCTCGGCTGATTACAGCGATTCGAGGGTTCGCAGGGCGTTTACCCGTCCCGAGCCCAGTTCGGGATCGCCGCGGCCGTCCGTTCCTTCGGCGCCGTGAGCGATCGCACTCTCGACCTCACGGGCGTTCGTCGACGGATCCGCGTCGCGGACCAGTGCAGCCAGCCCGGATACCTGCGGAGCCGCCATCGAGGTTCCCATGAGCCAGGCGTAGGCCTCGCCGTCGATCGTCGTATCTACGTACGGATCGGGGAGAAGTCCCGTCTCCGGAACCGTCGAGAACACCGCGTTCAGCGGCCACGGGAACTCAACGTCGTCGGATTCGAAAGTCCGCTCCTCGTTCTCGTACCCGCCTCCCGGGGCACCGACGCCGATCTCGTTGGTACCGTAGTTCGAGTACAGCGTCTTCAGATCGGTCGGCGTCGTCGCGCCGATCGAGAACACGCCCGACAGGCTGTTCGGGAGCGTGAAGTACCCACCCTGCTGGAGGTTCGCGTCGCTGTTGCCGGCGCTGCCGACGAGCAACGTCCCGTCCCGCGTGACGGTGTTCGCAACGGACTGCATGAGTCGGTTGTAGCCGTCGGCGTGTCCCTGTGGCGGAATGGGTGCCGTCCCAATGCTCATGTTCGCCGCGTCGGCGCCGATTTCCGCGGCGTACTCCATGCCCGCGAGGATGTCTCCCCACGCACCCGTTCCGGGGCCGAGGATCCGCACCGAGACGACCGTCGCATCCGGTGCGGTTCCGACCATCGCGACGTCGCCGGTCCCTGCAACGGTTCCCGCGACGTGGGTTCCGTGGAAGCCCGAGTCGCCGATCTCCGGAACCGGCTGTCCGTCGGTGATCACGACGCTGTGATCCTCGTCGACGTCCAGATCGGGATGGTCGTCGTCGACGCCGGTGTCGAGGATGGCGACGGTCCGACCCGCTCCGGTGGCGTACTCGTGGGCCTCCCGGACCTGCTGTAGCTGCTTGTCCCACAGCAACTCGTCGTAGACGTCGTCAGCGTCCACGTCGACCGCGCTCGGTTCGACGTCGACCTTGACCGGCGCCGGACCCTCGAGTTCGACCTCGAAGTCGGGGACTGCCGTCGAGACGCCGGCGACTGCCGCGAGTTCGTCGGTCGCGTCCTCGGGACCCGCGACCAGCGCGACCGTCCCGTCGGCCAACTCCGCCAGCACCTCGAATCCCTCGCGTTCGATCGCGGCGGGGTCGCCGGTCCGAACGACGTACCGCGACCGCCCGTCGCTCGCAGACGCCAGCCCGACCAACGAGAGGCTCGCACCCGCAGTTCCCAGGAGCTGTAGCACCCGACGTCGTGATGTGGTCTCACGTGCCATACAATTTGATTCGACGAGACAGTGTTAATCCTTTCTCGGCAACTCAGGTACTGAATATTGTCCCTTCAGCTATTACTAACGCCAACGACGGGACCGGACGGTTCAGGGACGAGCCCGAACCCACCCGACGAGCCGTCAGTCACTCGAGTCGATCGCCGGCGACGAACCCCGTTCTGCTCCGGGGTGGTCGTGACGGTCGGTCGTCGTCGGCCCTGCCGAGGACCCGGACAGCAGCGAGGCCGGCGAGCGCCACAGCAGCGGCGCGGTCGCGACGAGTGCCGCGAGCAGGGTCAGGACGAGACCGCCGGTGAAGACGCCGAGCGCAACCGTCGCCGTCGGCCACGGGTCGAGCGAGATCCCAAAGGCCGTCAGCCGACCCGCTGCGGCGAGTCCCTCGAGGGCGCCGATCCCGATCCCGACCGCGGCGGCGGATGCGACGACCCCGATCCGCGCCGCGTCCCCGAGGACGACCGCGAGCACGCGTCCCGGCGAGGCGCCGGTTGCACGGTAGATCGCGAGCGTCCGGCGACGGGCGCGGATCGTCCGCGCGAGGACGGCGCTGGTCGCCCCGACGACGGTCACCGCCGCGAGCCCCGTCAGCGCGCCCAGCAGGACCTGGAGGTTCCCCATCGCGTACTCGATCGCCGACTCGACGCCCCCGTCGGATCGGTGGTGGCCGCTGGCGGCGAGGGCGCTCACCACGCGGTCGTCGCCGACGACCTCGTACTCGGCCGTCGCCAGCGTTCGGTCCCCGGCCGCGACGGCGACGGCGTGCTCGCCGGGGAGCTGGCGGGAAAGGGTGGCCGTCCGCGTCGTCGTCTCGCCGGGCTCGAGGGCGACCGTCGTTCGGTCGGTCGTTCCGGCCCCCTCGAGTTCGATCGAGGTCTCGAGCGGGCGGTCCCAGGGGTTCGCGAGGTCGACCGTCGCGGTCGGCTGGGCGTGGATCGAGGGCGACGACGGACTGATCGACAGCGACGTCGCCGGCTCCGGGTCGGCGTCGTGGGCCACCCGTACCGTCCCGTTTCGCTCGCGCTCGCCCGCGCGGACCGTCGCGTCGTACGTTCCCGGAGAGTCGGGGAGCTCGATCCGGGCGACGCCGTCGGTCCCGGTCTCGGCCGTTCGATTCCCGATCTCGACGGTCGCGTTCGGGACGGGGTGCCCGGTCGTCTCGCGGACGGGAACCGACAGCGAGGCGCCCGTCGGGCCCGACTCCGGCAGCGAGAGGGACTCGAGGGGCGGCGCGTCGGCGACGGTGATCGCGGTCTCGTCGTCGCCGACCGACAGTTCGTACTTGCCGGCCCGCGGCGCCGACAGCTCGAACGTCACGGTTTGGCGCTCGTGGCCCTCGAGGTCGACGCTCAGACGCCGTTCGTCCCCTCCGAGTCGTGCCTCGAACTCCCGCTCGACGGGATCGGTCGCGGGGTTCCAGACGGTCGCCTCGACGGCCACCGTCTCGCCGGGGCGGGCGTGGGTCGGCGCCTCGAGGTCGACGACCGTCGTCGTCTCCGCGTCGGCCGCCTCCGAGGCGTCGGACGCCCCGGTCGCGGACGTTCGGATCTGGTTCACCTCGTCCGCCTCGAGCCCCGAGAGGTGCCGGGCCGCCGGCAGCGAGACCAGCAGCTGGTGGTCCGCGAACCCGCCGGTTTCGACGGTGCCGACGACGGTCACTACCCCGACCGCGGGCTCGGTGCTTCCGCCGACCGCGAGCTCGTCGCCGGGTTCGACCTCGAGGGCGTCGGCCAGCTCGACCCCCACGACGGCCTCCTCGTCGCCCGCCGGCGGGCTTCCGTCGGCGATCCGAGCGCCGGAGACGCGCTCGAACGCGGCGTAGTCGACCCCGCGAACGAGGTACGGCTCCTCGTCGTGGCTCGCGAACAGCAGGATC